>CAZKUQ010000053.1:0-12630 GCA_964555965.1 uncultured Coxiellaceae bacterium | reverse complement strand
TGTAAAGAATACGACCGTTTTTGTTACTTCATATTAAAGAATGAATAATCACATGAAAGATGATAAAGACTTACATTATCAAAGTGCTGCAGAACTTGTTTCTGCGATAGCCAATAAAAAAATTTCTTCGGTGGAATTACTTGAAGAAACTATTTCGCGCATTGAAGTCGTCGATAAAAAAATTAATGCCGTGGTTGTTCGTGATTTCGAAAATGCACGATTGGCAGCTAAGGCGGCCGATGAAGCAATTGCACAAGGTGAAAGAAAACTGTTATTGGGGCTTCCAATAACAGTCAAGGAGTCCTTCAATATTGCTGGGCTGCCAACAACTTGGGGTAATGTTCAATTTAAGAATTGGCGTCCTAATGATGATGCGTTAGCCATATCACGCTTTAAATCTGCAGGAGCAATTATTATTGGTAAAACGAATGTTCCTTTCATGTTGATGGATTGGCAGAGTTATAACGATATTTATGGGACAACAAACAATCCTTGGGACATAAACCTCACACCAGGTGGATCATCTGGCGGTTCAGCTGCTGCATTGGCTGCTGGTTTTGTTTCTCTAGAGCTTGGCTCAGATTTTGGAGGATCAGTGCGAGTTCCAGCGCATTATTGCGGAATATTCGGACACAAACCTAGCGTTAATCTAATACCCATGCGTGGTGCTAGCCCGCCAACCAGCCCACCGTCACCACATCTTATTAACGATCTTATGGTTGCTGGGCCCATGGCACGAACGGCTACTGATCTTGCTTTAGCATTAGAAGTTTTAGCTGGGCCTGATGAGATGTGGGACGGAAAAGGATACAGACTTTCTTTACCACCCGCACGACATGGGGCAATCAATAGTTTTCGGGCGCTAATAATTAATACCCATCCACTTTTACCAACGACGTCAGCCATTAATAAATCAATTGATAGCTTAGCTGAGCGTCTTATTAACCTGGGTGTTACAATTTCATGCGATACTAAATATGTGCCTGACCTTGCGGAAATTACGCGAACTTATGTGTCACTATTCGCTGCATTTGTTGCTGGAAATTTGCCAATTGATGAATATCAAAAGTTAGAAACCGCTGCAAAAATGCGACATCCGAATGATGTTAGTCTTGAAGCATGTTTTCTGCGTGGTTGCACGTTGACTTATCGTGACTGGATTATGAAAACTCGCATTAGAGGAATGTTACGCCAACAATGGCGCAATCTTTTTAAGGAATTTGACGTTGTTGTATGTCCGGTCATGCCAACAGTTGCATTTCCTCATGATCATTCTTATCCAGAGAAAAGACAAATTGATGTTGATGGTTCTTTGATTCCATATAATCATCAATATGCCTGGGTCAGTATTGCGACTCTTTTTGGATTGCCTGCGACCGTTGTACCGATCGATCATACAAAAAATGGCTTGCCAATAGGAGTTCAGGTTATTGGAGATTACTTAGAAGATTACACAACAATCAAATTTGCTGAATTGATTGAACGTGAACTTGGTGGCTTTACTGCTCCTAGCTTATAAAACTCGTCTGAAATGGCGGCAAAAACGCAGCTTCGCTAATAGGTTAAGTGGGATTAATTCAGATTAAGCACTTTTGGGGGTTGCTTTGCAGAACCCGTGTTTAATTTCAAAAATATCACTCATGATTTGCCACTGCCTGCTAATTTAAACTCTCTAAATACTCCGCATTCTTTATATCCAAGTTTTTTATAAAGCGGATAACCAACGCGAGACGCTTGTAAAACGGCGATATGATAACCTAAGTCTTTTGCGCGTTTTAGTCGGTATTCTTGCATGGCTTTGCCATACCCCTTTTTACGCTCGGAAGGCTTTGTTGATAACCAATGTAGTCCTGTCACTTGAGCAAAATAGCAAGATAGCCCTCGTACAACAGGCCTATCATTTACATAGCCAACATAGTATTCGATGGGATCATCATCAGTTAAAATTGACGCAATCCATTCAAAATATTTTTTGAATGAGGTTTTATCATTAGCTAACACCAGCACAAAATCGATTAGTGTTTTCTCGTCTTTTGCTTGAACAATTTGTAGTTCGGGAATAGAGAATGTATTTCCATCCCACGCATCTAAATCAAAGTACATCGCAGTATTATTTTCAGTATTGACATAATTATTATTTTCTAAATAATCTGGTAAATTTCCAGGCTTATCGTAAGGGCTTACCCACCATGAAAAAGGGATATTTTTTTGAAGAAAATAATTGGTCACCTCATGAATTTTTTTATCAGCTTCCGCGTTCGAAAAATCAGCATCCAATACATAATTGAACGTATCATCAGGTAGCCCTGAATTGACGATGGTATATCCTGGTATTCTGATTAATTCAACCTGATTTAGATACTGAGCAAAATGCGTCATGTGCACGTTCAAATTAGCTTCCATTGCTTTAATTAATTTTTCTTGCGACCATTCTTTAGCGGGATGTCCAGTATTTGGAGGAAGATAGTCTTTTTTTCTTTCTAACCAGAGTTTGGCTTTTGTATCAATTTCCTGTACTAACTTATCCTTACCAAAAACATAAGCGTTCATGTTATCTGTGAATTGTTCTGCTAATTTCATTTTCAATGCTGCATATGCACGCGCCGCGTCTGGATGATTAATAACATAGTCTCTAAAATTCACATGGCGTTTAATTTGAGGACTTCCCCTTTCATGGATATGAAGGTGAAAACTATGCTGAGATATACTCGAAGCATGTTCATCTTGTCTTCTCACAAAAAAGCTACGATGAGGAATAATTTGTCGTCGAATATTATGATAATTTAAGCTGTTTAATTTTTCAGTGATAACGTCGATATAATCTAAATCCTCGCACACTAGCATGATATCAATCACAGGTTTTGCTGACATATTAGGAATAGCGGTGCTGCCAATATGATAAATCTCTCTGAGGTGGTTGCCTAGCACGTGTTGAATTTGGCGCGCTTCTTGTTTGAATAATTCCGGCCACTTGGTATCGTACGGAACAACTTCTACTTTACGAGGGTTTTTCATACGGTACAGAACATGTGGTAATTCAGCATGAATAATATCTCGTTCATATTGAAATCCTACTTTTTCCATTACACGTTGTGAGGCTTTATTTGTAGTAAGGGTAAAACTCACGATGTTTTCGAGACGTGCCACTTCAAAAGCAATTTCAATACAAGCTTTAGATATTTCCGTTGCCAACCCTTGTTTCCAAAACTGTGGCATCAAGGCATACCCTAGCTCTATTTCTTCGTGACCACCTACTTCAACACGTCGTAAACCGCCACGTCCAACCCATTCTTTTGTATCTTTCAAATAGAACATCCATAAGCCAAAGCCATTTTCTTTCCATTGCCTCAAATTCCAATCTAAATTTTCATATGATTGTTGAGTAGTGCGCAAACCACCTAAGGTCGACATGACTTCTGGATTGGTGTGCATAGTGATAAACTTATCGATATCATTCTCATTAATTTTATAAGCAGACAATCTTGCTGTAGAGAATGATTCGATAGATTTAAACTGCGTAATTGTTTTCATTTTTTATATCTTTTTATTTTGAGTGAGAGTTAGCCATTGCAATAAACCCATATTCATTGAGTATAGTTTGATTAACGGTCACTTAATTTGGCTGCTTTGCTGACCATTCAATAAAATACAACAATGGATCGTGATAATGGTGATCGTTATTATAATGATAGTCGAGCGTTGATACCATAGTGTTGCCGTTCAGAAAGTTAACTGAACCTATCCGGCAATTTGATGTTATTGTGATGGATAAAATCAAGAAATATACTGCGGGTCAGCGCAAAAACAATAGTAGGTACTTTTGCAGTAACTGTGGCAGTTCGTGGGATATCTTTTAATAAGGCAATCTCACCAAAGTAATCACCATCTTCTAAAGTGGCGATAAGTTGTTTTTGATTATTTTCTTCTCTCGTCACTTCAACAATGCCGCGCACAATAATATAAAAGCGGTCACCAATCGCGTTTTGTTGAATAATTTCTTGGTTTTGTTCATAAAAATAAATTTCAAAAGATTTGGACAATGTTGCCAAATAAGCACCATCAATTTCCTTGAAGATAGGTATCATTTTTAAATATTTTATGTCCATATTGATATATGATTTTGTGGTGTCAATTGACACACTGTTTTGTGTTTCCCAGGCTTCGTAATAATAAGATTTATTGTTAAGTAATTCTTGATGAGTTCCTGTTTCAACAATTTTTCCTTCGTTAAATACTACAATCATATCAGAACCCTCTGCCAATTTAAGACGATGGGTAGTTGAAATAATCGTCATTTTTCCTTTCAAACGTAATATGGTTTTATAGAGCAATGCTTCGGTGACTGGATCTACAGCGGCTGTCGCTTCATCCAATAACAGTATGCGCGGATGACGTAATAATGCCCTTGCAATAGCGACACGTTGGCGTTGCCCGCCTGAAAGAAGTTCGCCATTTATTCCTACTCGCTGTAAATACTGGTGCGGGAACGACATGATCGTATCATGAATACCTGCATCTTTAGCAGCTTCAACAATGTCTTGATCAGTTGCATTTAAGCAACCCATGCGAATATTTTCTTTGATCGAAGCATCAAATAATAAATTTTCCTGAAAGACGATGGCAAACTGATTTGATTTCCATGCTTCATCAAGTTGATCCATTGCATATTGATCTAACATAACCTTGCCACTTTGCGGTTGATAAAAATTCATTAACAAACCGAGCAAAGTACTTTTGCCCGAACCTGTTCTTCCTACTAAACTGACATATTGATTTTCTAAAATAGTTAAATTGATATCTTGGAGAAAAATACTGCTATTGTTACCATAGCTAAATTTAATATCTTTGAATTGAATAAAATTAAATTTTTTATTTTCAGGTAAGATTTTTTCTAATGTAGAAGGAGTTGATAAATGCGTTTCTTCTAATAAATTCGTAATACGTTGCAAACTGCCTGAGGCTTGCAAGATAACAGGCAAGTGTTGCGCTATCGAAGCAATTGCAGTGCCTATCATAAATAATAATGTGAGAAAGGTTATTAAGGTACCGACTGTGATGTAATGGTGCATGACTAATACAGCGCCAAAGCCGATAATCATCAACATCAACAATTCTGATGCTAAAACCGTTAGTGCTTCAACTAAACCACCATAAAATACCATGCTAATAAAAATTTTAGACATTTTATTTAATTTATTGGTAAATTTATTTAATAAATGGTTTTCTAAGTTAAATGCCCGAGATACCTTTATTAAGGTAACATCTTCACTGATTAAGTGTGACAACTTTGCATCAATATTTTTTCGAATAAAGCTCAAGCGAGCAGCGCGTAAGCGTACTCGTTTAGTTATTAAAATCAATGTTGGCAGTAATACAACAAGTATGGTCGCCATGCGCCAATCTAATATAAATAGAATGATGACGCCAAAAATAATTAAAGAAAATGAGCTAAGCGCTATGGGCATAGCAGTAATAAGCACGGTTTCAAGCGCCAATAAATCATTGGTAAATATAGCTAGTATTTGACTTGCTTCATGCGAATGAAAAAAATTAATACTAGCATGTTGGAGATCATTAAGTATTTTAAATCGGATTCTATTTAATATGGAGATACCGAGCCTAGCACGGGAATATTGATTGAGAATGGTGGCAAATACATTCAGAATAAATATAAGCACCGTCACGATTAACAACGCTGGAAAATATTGAAATGACAGATCGCCTGTCAGCGCATCAATCACCGGCTTTGGTATGACGGCAATATATAGGTTATAAATTATGTAAATAATAAAAGTAAAATTTAAGATTAGAAAGAATTTCATTTCCGTCAAATAATACTTAATGACCATTTTTACAATGCTCGATAAACTTACTTGCAATGATAAACGCGTCATAAGTTTGGCTCTATGTAGGTAATGGGAACAAAATAAAATAATGCCATCATTAAAAATAAATATACTAACAATAATATATTTATTTTTAAGGATGGATTGGTTACTTTAATTTTACTCAGCATTAATATCATAATCAAAAATAACACTATATACGCTGTGTATTTATAAAATAGGGGATTGAAATAGGCTGTAGCAAATACAGGAGCCAAGAGTAATGGTATATACGTACTCGGTAAGCCATAATAAATAGTGCTGTCAGAGTGCTGAGCATTGCATGCAGCAAAATAAGCTAGACGCCATAAAACGGCACAAGCTAAAAATATTAGAAGACATATTTCGTACCATTCATTAATACCAGACATAAATAAAAGAATTCCTGGGACGATGGCAAAATTGGTTAAGTCAGATAATGAATCGAGTTGAAAACCAAATATTTGTTGGGAATTATCCCGCGGTGTCATGCGAGCAATCATACCATCAAGGCTATCGCCTATAGGGGTTAGTAGCCATAGGATAATGGCTATATTTAATTGATGTTGCAAAGCCAAAAAAATGCTTGTTAACCCAACAATAAGATTGAGAGTAGTAACGAAATTTGCGAATTGAAAATAATGGCTTATATTTTTCATTTTCGTACTCCAATACGAGCTCCCAATTTGACAAATGCTTCTAATCCTTGTTGATTAGCATCAATAATATCATTATCAATAATGAGTAAATCCTTTTTAATTAATATAACAATGGCTGAACCACCTATTTGAAAATAACCCTTATCCTGACCCCGCTTGATAGTGGATGTATAAGGGCATTGTATAATAGTGCCGACTGTCATCGCACCAATTTCAATCATCATAAGTGTACCAAATATATCGCAATGGATGACGGTGACATTTCGTTTATTGAGAAATAATTGCTGATGATTGGTTGTTGCAATGGGGTGCACTGATTGTAGTTTGCCAGGGATCCTATTTGGCATAGATGCCGTTCCAGAAACTGGATAAATAAAATGATGATAATCACCGAGTGCTAATCTAAATAATAAAGCAATTCCACCGCGGTATTCATTGGCAAGTTGGTCATCCTGAACTAATTGACTAATGGTAACCTGTGAAGTTTTTATAGTAAGAATCAGATCGTCTGTTATGGCATAAGTGGATAGTCGTCCATCGCAAACAGCAATAAAATGAGCGGGGTCCATGTCGATGATACGCATGTTAGTTTTAAGGCGGCGACAAAAAAAATCATTAAATGAGGTATAGTGATTTAGTGGTTTATCAAATTCGGACATCTCAATCTCATAATAATTTACAAAGGGTAATATCATTCGTTTGCTTAATCGAGATCGAGCATATAAACCATAAAGAAAACTAAAAAATGGTTGTTTGAAAGCAGTATTAACCAACCATCTTCCTAAATATGTGTGGTAAAGAAAATATAACTCTCTTTCGACAGGTTCTTCTCTAATTTGTTTAGATAATCTGTCATAATAAAAAAGTTTTTTGTCATTTACTATATTTTGGCTATTCATATAACTAATTCCTTAATAGCAATATAGTAAAAAGGTGCAGAAAAAATGAAGGCATCATAAGCATCCAAAATACCACCTTGAGTTGGAATAATGTTACTGAAATCCTTGATTCCAGCCGAGCGCTTAATAAAGGAAGTAAACATGTCGCCTACAATACCACTACATAATGCTACCACAATGATTAACAATAAGTTAAATAGTGCAACATTAAATAATGCCAAACCCAGGATAAAACTTAGCAGCAAACTAGCGGCAACACCAGAATATAATCCAATATACGTTTTATGCGGACTCAATTTGGGAAATATTTTCTTATGCCCATAAAATTTACCAGCTACATAGGCAACACTGTCATTAAGCTCGACAATAAAAAATAAAAAAAAGATATATAACGGACCATTGTTTAATTGATAAATAAATAGTAATGAAATAACAAATGCCCATGGATAAATGAATACAAGAGGGTAAAGTATTAAATTTTTACTTTGTAAAAGCGCTTGCATTAATTCGATGGTAGTGATTATGACTAGTAGTGCGAGCATAAAATAAAATGGAAAATCGCCTAAAAAAGTAGGAATTAATATAAAACTTACCGTCAGTACCTCGATGAGAACAACATGAAGATAATTAGGCATCCTGCTGTTCCATGTTAGAAAATACAGTAATAGTTTTTTCGCATAGTTCACAAGAGCACGGTGATGTCCCAAGATATTCACCATTTAAGTGAATTGGAATATTTGCTGTATCGAGAGTAAAAATAATTTTTTGGTTTAAATTAACCGAATTGGTGTTATTCATGCCAAAATACTCTAATCCTGGTGTTGATAACAACGTGGAATGCCGCATTAATTTGTAGAATGTTTTTAAGGTTTGCATGAATGAAATGCACGAAATTAACGTTACTGGTGCTTGTTGTTTTTGAATATCGGCATAAGGAGAAATATGGAAGTCGCCAATTTTTTTGGTTTTGCAGCATTCTATCGTTACTAATTTTTGATTATTTATTGATTGGCCGTCAATCTCCAATACCACTTCATTAGCTTGATGGGTAAATAGCACGTGAGTAAATGCTAGTATCGAAAAAACAGTATCGCCGGTGAATTTTCGGATAGTTTGAAATGCTTTTATGCGTTCATGAGCTAAAATTTCCGCCGACATGCCAGCGCCCATATTATAAGCGTATGCCTTTGCTTTGTTATGACTTTCATCCCGGTAATGACATAATAATAATGGACAGGCAGTCGTTTTATTATTTTTTAGTGCAGCATAAGCATCATCGATTGAATAAATATTCAGTGATTTTGCAATATCATTTGACGTTCCTTGTGGAAAAATTAATAATTTTGCTGAAGAGTCTACCAATGCATTAATAATGCTTAATACAGTCCCATCGCCGCCTGCAGCAACAATAATATCGCATCCCTCATTTAATGCAGTGTTAGTTGCTTTAATTCCTTCAGCATAATTACTAGTGGGAAAAACCAAAATATCATTTTGAGTAAGATGAAAATCAGCAGTTAGTTTATTTTGGAGCCATTTAAATGGTGAAGCTGGCTTTAATTTATTTTTAATGATGCCTATTCGCATAACAAATCCTAATATTATGTATAGATCCAATTCTATTAATTATAATCCATTATAGGGTCATCTGATATATCCGGCGGAAAGTTTTATTCGTTATCACTCAAGAACATATCTGCCAAAAATTTTTAGCAGGGTAGGGTGATAATATCTCCTAATCTGCAGATTTAACCTCATTTATGCAAGAAGCACAAAAATGTTCTTCATATTGAATATCAGAAAATATAAATTGTTGAACTAACAACCTATAAGATTTGATTACCCTTAGGGATACTATAATAAATATAAGCATAAAATAACACACGCAAAACGAAGGTTATTATGAAAGATATTCTTCTTAAAGAAGATGGAAATATTAATGAAGAAGGGATAAATAAATGTATAAAAACTTATGGAATTAATACTCCTTATAATAAATAATAATCCCAATAGTATATTTAGAAACAGAATACCTTTAAAGCATGAGCCACCATTTTAAAATTTGAAGAAATACAAAAGAGTGTCCCTGCTTTAGTTCATGAATTTACAACATTTAAGCTAATATTTGGAGTAAAACACAATGCTCTCAGCTAAAAATAGAGAAGTAAAATACATCGATCCATCCAGGGCTATCGATTATAGCAATAATAATGATATTCAATTCAAACAAGCAAAAGATTTTATTGATGCGCATGGTAATCTTATAAAAGGGGCAATTCTAGATATAGGAAGTGGTGATGGAAAAGTATTTAACTTGGTTTGGAAAGAAGTCTAATAAATGAATTAAATTCTTTTAGAAATACATTTATTATCAACCATAGACACTTCATCGCTCTAGAACAACAAGATTGACAGGTTCAATGATTCCTTCTACTTGACGGGCATTGAGTTTTTCTACAGTTATCTTAGGCTGGAATCCTTGCTTGATAGCAGCGTTAAATGCTTCTTCTGTTGTTAAAGCTTGACAGTTTTCTACCTTACAATGCTTATCAAGCTTAACAGCGATATTAACTGGATCGCCAATAACGGTATATTCAAGACGTGAAGCATCTCCTACAATCCCAAGTATTGCCGAGCCAGAAGTGATGCTTACACCCACTCGAATAGGATTGAGGTTTGCAACTTTCCGTTCTTTTGCCCAAGTTTTATTTTCAGAAATAATTTCAATCGCTGCTTGCATTGCATCTGCTAAATAATTGGTGTTCGGTTTAATTGCATTGAATGAAGCAAGAATACCGTCACCAATAAATTTATCAACGCTACCATTATGCTCACGAATTATTTTCACCATTTTTGATTGATATTCTGTCAATAATTTTATGATTTGTTCTGGTGTTGAGTGCTTTGTCATTTCGGTAAAGTCACGAATATCACAGTGTAAAATCGCAACATGACGTAATTCACCATAACCAGGTTTTATCTTTTGACCAGACTGGATGATAGTCGTTGCTATTTCTGGAACAAAAAATTTGGATAAATCTTTTATTGCTGCAGTTTCGCTAACCGCTTGTTCTAAAAGTCGCTGTCCGCGACTGACAGCAAGCGTGAGAATGGCAGTCACCATTAATATCGAAATAATTTTATCTATCTCACCACCAATTAAGATATGGTTTGATGTCATGTAAAGCACGTAATTACGCGTTATTGTTTCTGGCTGCGCAGTAATTAGTGCATACGCCAATAACGAAAACCAACCTAGTGCTGCCACAATTCCCACCGTTAATACAAATTTGGCCTCAAAACGTAGTGTACGAAGCGCAATAAAAATAAATAAATAGAGTAGGGTAGGTGCTTTTAAATAAAAAGACGCGGGTTGTTGATATTGAAGATGGAAGCTCCAGATTAATGTGACTAGCAGTGTTATATCAACAATAATCGAAATAAATGAAATCCAATCAGGTAAATGTGAACGATAAGACAAAAATAAACGTAATAATGAAAATATAAAATAAGCTGATAATGCCCATGGAACAGGCGCAAATTTGGCATCTGCTGAAAATGTTTTTGGCGAAGCGAAATAAAGAATGCTAAATGTGACTACAATAGAAAGCTGTATCCAACTAATTAACTTTTCGCTACTTAATTGCTGCTGTTGAATAGATTTTTGAACATGTGCTGGCAGTGTAATATTGGTTTGAGATTTAAATAAAAATTGAGTTATTAGTTGGGTTATTTTCATAAATTTGATTCTGCCGGTGGAATCTCTAATCGTGAGGAGCTTTCTATCTGTTGCTCATTTGTAAATTGGCGAATGCGATAATATGCTGTACACAATACTAGAATAGTAAATAGACTTGCTAACAAGTTAAAATGTTGTGGCAACCAAATCATGATAATAAAAAATATAAAGGCTTCAGCGCGTTCAATGAGCCCAGGACTATAGTAGAAACTTTTTTCTGTATTATTAGACGTAAAAATACCTACGACTAAGAAACTTGTGACACAGATAAGGACACTACTTAACATGGCAAGCGTAAATGCACCTCGATGGACTGTATCAATAGTAAATAACCCAAGGATCACAGCGCATTCCACGATGCGATCAGAGAGGATGTCATAAACGGTACCTATATTTGAAGTTTTATTCATGTTGCGTGCTAATGTGCCATCTAATGTGTCGCAGTAGCCGGATATAAGAAGTAATAGTGTTGCTATGCCATATTGCTTTAACCATAACATTGGGAAAACACTCATTCCAATAACACATGCAGCTAGAGTGAACCAATTAGGTGAAATCGAACGAATAAAATAAAACTTTACAACAGGGTCAATAAAATAACGTTGATAAAAAGAACGTAAATGGGTTTCTAACATAGTTATCCAAATATTTTTAAAATTTAACAAGCCATTTCACTTTGTTTGAAAAGATAATCGGCATATAAAATTCATTCGCTACAAATTTATTGATTTCACTCAATGTTGGGTAAGGAACAATAACATTGGTCATGCTACGAATAGATTTGCCTTCTTGTATTGCGCTTATCCAAAGAAATAATAGCTCACTCACATAAGAACCTAAAATTGTAACGCCTAGAATTTTTCCGCGTTTATTGGTAATCACTTTAATTTTTCCAAGGGTTTGATTTTGAGTCAAGGCGCGATCAATGACTGCTAAGTCACACTTGATCGATTTCATGATGTGACTTCCTTTTCATCCATTTATAAATGATTGGCACGAGTGATAAGAAAGCAAGTCCAAGCAGAGGTAATAAAACTGGAAGTTCAAAAATAATCCCGAGATTAGGCGTCTCATTTTGATCAAAGATAGACCCCAGACCATTCCCTAATGTGACATAAACAACCGAACCTGGGATGATGCCAATAAAAGTGGCCAACATGAATGTTCTAGTTTTTACTCCAAGCAGAGCAGGGACAATATTGATGACCCAAAAAGGAAAAAGAGGAGCAAGACGTAAAAAGAGTAGATATTGAAAAGCGCCTTGCTGGAAACCACTTCTCATCTTTTCAATCCACCGGGTTGTCTTCTTTGCCATCCATGGCTCTAATGCAATACGCACTGCTAAAAAGATAAGGGTCGCGCCCAGTGTTGCGCTGATTAATACATACAGCGTTCCAAAAATAGTGCCAAATAAGAATCCGCCCACTAAAGTAAGGAAAGTAGCCCCTGGAACAGAAACAGCAACTGCA
>CAZKUQ010000052.1:0-12665 GCA_964555965.1 uncultured Coxiellaceae bacterium | reverse complement strand
CAAGTGATCTTTATCAGCCCTTATTAAACATTCTTTCTGAAATTAATCAAATCATTACACCACCCTCTTCTCTTCCCTCAGCCATGCAAGGTGAGATTGTCATTGCCACTCGTGACAATGAAATGGTGTCTATCTTGCCACAAGTAATTAACATTATTTCAAAAGAAGCACCAGGATTAACATTGCGTATTGTTCCACTGATAGGTGATGATCTAAGCCCATTAGAACATAACAAAGTAGATTTTATTATGACGGGAACTGATAGCAAATCAGCTACTACTTTATGTCGTTCTACACTTTATAAGGAAGATTTTGTTTGTTTAGTCTCGTCAAATAATCCTGTGACAAAAAGTTTTACGTTAGAAAAATTTGTTAACATGAAGCATTGTATGGTATCCATCACAGGGTTTGGCCCAGGATTTGTTGATACCGCTTTAGCACAGAAAGGATTAGAGCGAAAAATATCAATAACAGTTCCTCATTTTCTTGCTGCTTCATATATTGTTGCAAGCACAGATCTGGTGGCAACACTACCACGAAAAGTTGGGCAGTTATTATCTCAACAGAAAAAAATAACCCTCTTAGAACCGCCAATTAAAATTCCAAGTTTTTCAATTTATTTATACTGGCATATTCGCAATCAAAATAATCCCACACATAAATGGTTAAGAAAAATTATTCGCGCGAATAGTTAGTGAGTGATTTATTAACTTCTTTCCAAACAAAATAATTTTTTAGTTCTAATGCAAAGAGAAATAAAATAAATGACGTAGATTTTCGGGTCCTATGCAAGAATCCCAAAGTGCTTAATCTGAGTTAACGGTTACGAGCAAATCATCAATAACTTCCAGTTGGTGAATTGTACGAATATTTTTGCAAATTACTTTTAATAAATTAAATATAATTTATTATAACATCGACCGCACATCCAATACATTCGCGATTTTTTTTCCATTCCATACATAACGTAAATGTTTAGTTTGTATCGGAACAGAAATCGTTTTGGTACGTAATGCAGCAATACATTCTCCACCACTATGTCGTACGCTGTTATAAATCATTCCCCATGAATTTTTTTCCCGCATCATGCGGCCAAATGATTGTGATGCTGAGTAATCATCTGGATGATGTAAATGATGATATTCTTTTTTACGCACATCATATAAGGGCTGTAAAATTTTTCCTTCATAGGTGCGCATAGAAATTTCACATGCTGGTTCTTGTGTCGATGATAGAAATTTTTCGCGATGAAAAACAGTTTCACGAATAGCTGTTTCTAATGTCAAACTAGCGTAATAGACACCAAAACTTCCGTCAGTAAATCGGCTGGGACGACCAATATGTGTAAATGCAGCCATCACAACCGTTGAACCTGGTCCTGCAATGCGATCCTCATTTGGCACAAGAAAAATATCACCCGCTTCTTCCAATAATCGTTCATTAGTCATACTTTCAATTTCAAATAATATTTCCATCTCAGATGCATCAACTAAATCTTCAAAAAAATTTATGGGCGGATAAGAAGAAGGAATAATGCGAAATTGTTTTTGATTTTTAAATTCAATTAATGTTGGAACTTTTGCCATGACTTAACCACGTTCTGCATCTAAGTATCGACGTACATCTGCTAAATCAATCACCCTGCCCTGCAATAATTTTTCGAGTGCGCTATGCCCGGCAAATAAAAAAGCGGCATTGGGTTTATGTATCCAGGCATTTGCTTGCTGCTCATTGGGTAATAAAATTCTAAGTGCTTTGTAAATACCGAGTATGTATGAAATCCTTTCTAAGGTATCCGCACCAAGATGAGCATAACGTTGTTGCTTCCAGCGATAAAAAGTAGCCTTTGGTAAATCACCTAATAAAATTCTCTCCTGCTCACTGCTCAATTGCCATTTTTGAGTAATCCCAAAAAATGCTTTGAGTGCAATCACACTTTTTTTATCGATGTCTGGCGGTAAATGTTGTCGTTTAGTTGCCCGCATAAGTCACCTCACTTTTTATATTTATATTATATTCTTATTTGAGTAATTTGCAACTATTTATTCCCATATAAGAATATTATATTACATGTTATTGATTAAATGCAAAAAATATTTTCCAGTTTTTAGCGGATCACTTGCTTTAGTTAATGCAGAAATCATCGCAATACCATCAACTTGAGTTGCAACTACCTCAGGAAAACAAGTTTCATTGATCCCGCCAATGGCAACTAGTGGATATTGCAAAGTACGACGCCAACGTTTTAATTTTTCTAACCCTTGTGGTGCAAAAGGCATTTGTTTGCTTGTTGTTGCAAAAATCGGGCCACAGGCAATGTATGATGGTGAAATCGCGTGTGCACGCGCAACGTCTGCATAACAATGTGTACTCACACCTAATCGCAGTCCACTTAGACGAATCGCTTCTAAGTCAGCAGTTTCTAAATCTTCTTGTCCAAGGTGCACACCATAAGCATGGTATTTAATGGCTAATTGCCAATAATCATTAATAAATAATTTAATATTTTTTTGTCGAGCAAATTCAATTGTTTGTCTAATTTTATTTTCTAACGCCTCACCATGCAACTGTTTAATGCGTAATTGCATAGTTTGAATATTTATTTCAGATAATTTTTTTATCCAATTTAAACTATCAATAATTGGATAAAGACCGATTTTATCTGGCAATATGTCAGGGAATTTGTTTGGAATCTGTTTGATAGGAACAGAAGATAAATATGGTAAATCGATTTGATTTTCTGGCCATGTTTCATGCAATAAAATTGCTGTTTGTGCGTCAACATTATTAGCTAAACGAATACTTTGATTGATATACATCTTGCTAATCACTAAAGCATCTTCTAATGAATAATTTTGTGCTAAACAGGCAGCAATTGCAGATGACAATGTACAGCCCGTTCCGCGAATGGATTGAATATGAAAACGCGGTGAAGCAAGCCAAAATGATTTGTTGCCATTTGTCCAATAATCTTGTGAAAATTGATGATCATCAAAATGTCCGCCTTTTAATAAAACATTTTTAATACCTAAAGAAATAAATTCATGCGAAGCACTAATGACATCATCATAACTTGTTATTTTTCGATTTAATATTAACTCAGCCTCATGAATATTTGGTGTGATTAAAAAAATAAATGGGAATAACTTTTTTAATTCATCAATATAAATTTTTTCATCTTGTATAAATAATTTTTGTTTGCTTGATGAAATTAACACTGGGTCAAAAACCACATTAACATCATTATTTCGAATAAAATCATAAATGACATTAATATGATTAATATCCCCAATCATGCCAATTTTAATAGCTTTTGGTGGTAAATCACATTGCAAAATTTTAATTTGATTAGCTAAAAGATCTGGTGTGGCTGAATGTAAAGAATGATGTGATTGAATACTTTGTGCAGTGATGGCTGTTACAATTGAACATCCATGCACACCAAGCGCTTGAAATGTTTTAATATCTGCTTGAATTCCAGCACAACCACTTGGATCAGACCCTGCGATTGTCCAAACAATCGGTTGAGTTGTCATGTATTTTGTAACCAAAATGGTGTGTCAATTAATGAAGTACTTGCATGCGCTATATTTCGTTCTGGCATGATACCAGCTTCATACGCGTTACGTCCTGCAATAATTGCATCTCTAAATGCAGCAGCCATTTTAACTGGATCAATTGCATTTGAAACAGCCGTGTTTAATAGCACACCATCAAATCCCATTTCCATGACTTGTGTTGCGTGCGATGGTTTACCAATGCCAGCATCAATAATGATTAATACATCTGATAATCTTGCACGTAATATTTCTAATGCGTAAGGATTTAATACTCCTTTTCCAGAGCCAATTGGCGCAGCCCAAGGCATTAAAATTTGACATCCACAATCGCGCAATCGCTGACATAAAATCAAATCTTCTGTGCAATATGGAAAAACTGTAAATCCATTTTTATTTAATATTTCTGCTGCTTTTACTAACTCAAATGGATCTGGTTGCAGTGTGTAATCATCGCCAATGACTTCTAATTTTACCCAATTTGTTGAAAATATTTCTCGTGCCATTTCAGCGGTATTCACAGCATCTATTGCATTTTTACAACCAGCTGTATTTGGTAATAAATGACAATTCAATTGTTTGATTGAATCCCAAAATTTATTTGGTTTATTTATGTTTGTTAATTGTCGTTTCAATGCGATAGTAATAACATTAGCTTGAGAAGCAGTAATTGCAGTTTGCATGACTTCTAATGTTGGATATTGAGCTGTGCCAATAAAAAATCGACTCGACAATTTCTTTCCATCAATCATCCACATATCATCCTCCTTGCATTGGCGATATTAATTCAATCGTATCATTGTCACGCAAAAGTACGTTTGCATAATTCGTTTTTGGAATGAAATGTTGATTAACAACAATTGCAGATTGTTCAGGTAAATGAGAAAAATCTTGAAGAAACTGATCAAGATAAACATTATTTTTAATCGACATTTCATGCTGATTGAAAACAATTTTTATCATATGGCACCTCCCATATTTCTGGAAATTCAACTGCATTTATCCCGTTTTTAATCCAACGATTCACTTCGTTTGCTAACGTCGGTGCAATCAAAAATCCATGTCTGTACAAACCATTAATCGCAATGAATCCATCTTCATAAATAATTTTTGGCAAATGGTCACTAAAAGCTGGACGTAATTGCGTCGCTGTTTTAATAATTCTTGCTTCTGCAAATCCGGGATGTAATGAATAAGCAGCCGTTAATAATTCAAGTGTCGTACGAACAGAAATTTCTGAGTTATCTTCTGATTCAATTTCACTTGCACCAATTAAATAAATTTGATTTTGGCGTGGCACAACATACAAACTATAACGCGGATGCAAGATTCTTATGGGATGATTAATATTAACTTGAGGTGCGTACAGCCAAATAATTTCGCCGCGTACACCACGCAGATTGTGTAGAAAATCCTTGGCAAATAAGCCTCGACAATCGATGACAAGATCAAAATTTTGTTTAAATTCGTCAATAAATGTTGCGTCATGCCAAGTAATTTTTTCACGTAAATAATTAGCGATTTCTTGCAAAAAAAATTGATTATCTATCTGTCCTTCACTAGAAAAATATATCCCATGATTAAACTTATTTAGCTCAGGCTCAATCATATTAATATCATGAGATGAAATAAATTTAGCAATATTTTTTACATCTATCTTGCATTGAATGCGTTGAAAAAATTGCTGCAACTCTGCATCATCACGTGGATGTGATAACACTAAACTGCCATTGCGACGAAAATAAATTGATGAATTTAATTTAGCAATTATGTTAGGCAAATATTCATCAAAAGCACGTTTTCCTAGCTCATATATCAATAAATCATGTTTTTCTAATTCGACGGTAGGTGACAGTAATCCTGCTGCCGCCATACTACAATTTGCTTTTCTGCCATCGTCATACATCACAACCGTATGATGAGATTGGCTTAATTCAAATGCCATCAAACTTCCCATCACACCAGCGCCGACAATTGCAATTTTCATGCGACAATCTTCTTTACTTGTTCATGAATATCTTGAGAAATTTTCATCGAACAAAATTTTGGTCCGCACATCGAACAGAATTGTGCTATTTTAGCTGATTCTTGCGGCAATGTTTCGTCATGAAAACGCTTCGCTGTTTCAGGATCAAGTGATAAATTAAATTGATCTTCCCAACGAAATTCAAATCGTGCACGCGATAAGGCATCATCTCTTTGATAAGCACTAGCATGTCCTTTTGCTAAATCGGCTGCGTGTGCAGCAATTTTATAAGCAATCATTCCTTGTTTAACATCTTCTTTATTTGGCAATCCTAAATGTTCCTTAGGTGTGACATAACACAACAAGGCAACACCATACCAACCCATCATCGCAGCACCAATTGCACTAGTCATATGATCATAACCAGGTGCAACATCTGTGATTAATGGTCCTAAAGTATAAAATGGTGCTTCATGACAATAAGCTAATTGCTTATCCATATTTTCTTTTAACAAATTCATTGGCACATGACCGGGGCCTTCAATCATCACTTGCACATCATGATCCCAAGCAATTTTTGTTAACTCGCCTAATGTTTTTAACTCTGCAAATTGCGCATCATCATTAGCATCGTGTGTACAACCTGGTCTTAATCCATCACCTAAAGAATAGCTACAATCATAAGTACGCATGATGTCGCAAATGTCAGCGAAATGCGTATATAAAAAATTTTCTTGATGATGAGCAAGACACCATTTCGCCATAATGGAACCGCCGCGCGACACAATCCCAGTTATACGTTTTGTTGTGAGCGGCACATAACGCAATAACACACCTGCATGAATGGTAAAATAATCCACGCCTTGCTCTGCTTGTTCAATCAATGTGTCACGAAAAATTTCCCAAGATAATTCTTCTGCTTTACCATTTACTTTTTCTAACGCTTGATAAATTGGTACCGTACCAATTGGCACTGGTGAATTTCGTAAAATATAATCACGCGTAGTATGAATATTTTTACCTGTTGATAAATCCATTACCGTATCAGCACCCCAGCGAGTTGCCCAAATTAATTTTTCAACTTCTTCATTGATAGACGATGTCACTGGTGAATTGCCAATATTAGCATTTACTTTTGTTAAAAAATTTCTGCCAATAATCATCGGTTCTAATTCAACATGATTGATATTCGCTGGAATTATTGCTCGACCAGAAGCAATTTCATCGCGAACAAATTCTGCAGAACAATTTTCTCTTACTGCAACATACTCCATTTCGGTTGTAATGATGCCGCGTTTTGCATAATGGAGTTGCGTAACATTTGCATGCTTTAATCCATGTCTCGGCATACGTTTTAATTTTTCTGCATCATTAGATTTAAATTGATGGTAACCATCATCTTCTGGTTTAACATATCGCCCAACATAATTTTCTGTATCTTGACGCGCTTCAATCCATTGACTACGTATGTCTGGCAATCCATTGATAACATTTATTTCTGCATGATGATCAGTATAAATACCGGATGTGTCATACACAGAAAATGTTTCGCCATTGGTTAATGAAATTTCTCGATAAGGAATTTTTAATAAAAAATTTTTTTGAATGTAATGATATTTTTTTTCTGAGCCAGGTAATGGATGGCGTAGAAAATGATCGAGTTGCATGTGACACTCCTTCTTTTTTGAGCAAAGAAGTAGCGCAAGAATAGCTAAGAAAAGCATTAAAATAATGCTTCGCTCACATTCCCTACGCAGGTTCTAGCCCGGTCAGGTTCAAAGGGACTCTCTCAGCCTTTCGGCACCCCTAGTGAGTTAAATTCAGCGATAATGTAAAGAGAATAAAATTTTCTGTCAATGAGAATAAAAAATTAAAACCAATCTTTGTTCACTGCAGCGCTGCGTGCAGTGGCAAGCGTGATAATATTTTTCATGACCAGGGATTCTAAATATTGATCAAGTGTAATCATTCCAATATCACCATTCGTTTGAATGGTCATCACCATATGTGGAATTTTATCTTCACGAATTAAATGTTTGATCGCAGGTGTTGCAAGCATAATTTCAAATGCACCAATACGTCCGCCAGAAACTTTTTTTACTAATGTTTGACAAATCACGGCTTGAACACATTCTGCCAGTAGATTTCTAACACGATTACGTTCATCATTTGGAAAGGCATCAATAATGCGACTAATCGCAAGTGGTGCTGAACTCGCATGTAAGGTTGTCATCACTAAGTGGCCTGTTTCTGCTGCCGTTAATGCAAGTCGAATTGTGTCAAGATCACGCATTTCACCTAGCAAAATAACATCAGGATCTTGTCTTAATGCAGAACGTAAAGCTGTTGCACCATCTAATGTGTCACGGTGAATTTGCCGTTGATTGATGAGACTTTTTTTATTTTGATAAATATATTCAATGGGATCTTCAATAGTAATGATATTACATGAACGTGACATGTTAATGAAATCAATCATTGAAGCCATTGTCGTACTTTTTCCAGAGCCGGTTGGACCCGTTACCAAAATTAATCCGTGTGGCAACATGGACAATGTTTTTAAAATAGGCGGTAAATTCAATTCTTCAAATGTCGGCACTCTTTCTGGAATAACACGAAATATTCCTGCCACACCATGCAGTTGATGCATTGCACTCACACGAAAATTTCCAACATCTGGAACAGATAATGCCATATCAAATTCAAGTGTTTTTTCAAAATTTTCTTGTTGTGTGATTGTCATGACACTATATAAAAGTTCTTTTGTTTTTTCTGCTGTTAGTATGGCGACATTTTTAACTGGTATTAAATCACCATGAATGCGCACCATTGGTGGAAGCTCTGGCAAGATATGTAAATCAGATGCATTTTGATTTACGCTATATTGCAGCAACTCCTTCATATCCATTTTTTGTACCTCGTTTTATTAACCGCACTATTTAATGATAATGCTTATTTCTCATAAAGGAAATTTCTGTAAATATTATGCCCGTCAAAGTGATAATGATAAAAATATGGACATTTTATTAGGTAGTTATTATAGCCATTTCAAACTAAAATATCGCTCAATTACTTTTCTTGGCGTGAGAAAAAATGTCGCATTTTTTATTGGCTATTGATCAAGGTACCACTAACAGCCGTGCTATTATTTTTAATACTCAAGGTGAAATCATTAGTGAACATGAAATTCCATTGAAACAATTTTTCCCAAAAACTGGATGGGTTGAACAAGATCCCGAAGAAATGTTTTTAAACACGGTCACTTGTTGTCAAACCGCAGTAAAAAAAATTCATTTATCTCCTTCATCGATCGCAGCCATTGGTATCACTAATCAACGTGAGACAACTATTTTATGGGATAAAAATACTGGTAAACCAATTTATCCTGCTATCGTTTGGCAAGATAGACGCACCAGTGATTTATGCACGGATTTCGAAAACAATGGCTTAGGCATCACTATTCAAGATAAAACTGGATTACGTTTAGATCCCTATTTTTCTGCCACCAAAATTATTTGGTTATTAGATAACATTCCTGATGCACGTCTTAAAGCAGAACGTGATGAATTATTATTTGGTACTGTCGATACCTATTTACTTTGGAAATTAACTAACGGCAAAGTACATGCAACTGATGTGACGAATGCATCTCGTACGATGCTTTTTAATATTCACACACAGAAATGGGATGATTTTTTACTTGAGAAATTTAATATTCCAGCAAATATTTTACCACCAGTATACGATAATGCAGCAGAGTTTGGTTCACTCGATAAATCTATTTTAGGCGTGGCTCTTCCTATTCGTGGCATGGCCGGCGATCAACAAGCTGCCACCATTGGGCAAGCTTGTTTTCATCCAGGCATGATTAAAACGACATTTGGTACAGGATGTTTTATGTTATTAAATACAGGATCGCACTTCGTGCAATCTAAACATCATTTACTTTCAACCATTGCTTATCGATTAAATCAACAAGTGACATATGGATTAGAAGGAAGTATTTTTTCTGCTGGTGTCACTGTGAAATGGTTACGTGACACAATGCAGCTCATTCAAACAGCAACAGAAACTGAGCTATTAGCAAGCAGTATTCAAAGCACAGATGGCGTATATTTTGTTCCAGCATTTACCGGATTAGGCGCTCCTTATTGGGATCCTCACGCTCGCGGAGCAATACTTGGGCTTACTCGTAGCAGCAGCAAAGCAGAAATAGTACGCGCAGCATTGGAAAGTGTTTGTTATCAAACAACTGATTTATTAAAAGCTATCGAGAATGATTTTCCAGAGCCTATCAATACATTACGTGCCGATGGTGGTATGGCTACTAATAATTGGTTATTACAATTTCTTGCAAATATGCTAGCAATCACCATTCAGCGACCCACGTGCATTGAGACAACAGCACTTGGAGCAGCTTATTTAGCTGGATTACAATCGGGCATCTATCAATCATTAGATGAAATATCAAAATGGTGGCAAATGGATTCAGAATTTTATTCACAAATACAAGAAGATGAACGAAATGATTTGTATTTGGGATGGAAAAACGCAGTTAAAAAAGTATTGTCAACATCGTGACATCAATCATCTGTTACATTAACATTCTAACAGGGCTGATCTCACTACATTAATAAAAGGAGTGACATATGCAAATTCATAACCCAGTTGGTACAGATGGATTTGATTTTCTTGAATTTACTACCAATGATCCACAAAAATTAATTCAACAATTTGAATCCATGGGATTCAAACAAACTGGCAAACATAAATCGCATGATGTCATCATTTATCAACAAAACGATATTCGTTTTATTATCAATCTTACACAACATACTCATGCAAATCATTTTGCAAAATCGCATGGTGCATCAGTTTGCGCAATGGGTTTTCGTGTGAATGATGCAAAGCAAGCGTATCAACATGCGCTGACTTTTGGTGCCAAGGCATATATTCCAGATGAGAAAAATAAAATTTATGACATGCCAGCTATTTATGGTGTGGGAGATAGCCTTATTTACTTCATCGATTATAAAAATAATATACCGAATTATGCGCATCATTTTACAAATACATCGACACAACATGCTGGTCATGGACTCACTTACATCGATCATGTCACCCATAATTTACATCGCGGCAACATGAATGAATGGGCTGATTTTTATACACGTATTTTTAATTTTCGTGAAATACGTTATTTCGATATCGAAGGAAAATTAACCGGCTTAAAAAGTCGAGCAATGACCAGTCCTTGCGGAAAAATTCGTATTCCGCTTAATGAATCTTCTGATGATAAATCACAAATTGAAGAATTTTTAAAAGATTTTAATGGCGAAGGCATTCAACATATTGCGCTTGGCACAAATCAAATTTTTAATAGTGTTGATGCACTGCAAAAAAATGGTCTTGTCTTTTTAGATACACCAGATACTTACTATGAATTAATTAATCAACGCTTACCTAATCATGGCGAATCGATAGATTTACTCAAAAAATATCGCGTTCTTATCGATGGCAACACGCAAGACGAAAAACGTTTGTTATTGCAGATTTTCACCCAAAACATGCTGGGGCCTGTCTTTTTTGAAATCATTCAACGTAAAGGCGATGAAGGATTTGGTGAAGGTAATTTCCGTGCGCTTTTTGAATCCATCGAATTAGATCAAATTCGTCGTGGTGTATTGACCGGGGAAAATCCATGAAACTTGCCACTCTTAAAGATCAAACACGCGATGGTAAATTAGTTGTTGTCAGCCGAGATTTACGAAAAGCCATTCTTGTTCCAAAGATTGTTTCGACGTTACAACAAGCATTAGATAATTGGGAAAAATATTCACCTCAACTCGAAGAATGTTATTTAAAATTAAATGCGGATAAAATTCAAAATTATCTTTTGTTTCAACAGCAAGATATTGCTGCACCACTACCAAGAGCTTATCAATGGGTTGATGGCAGTGCTTATGTTAATCATGTTGAGCTTGTCAGAAAGGCACGCGGTGCAGAAATGCCAGAAAATTTTTGGCATGATCCATTGATGTATCAAGGTGGTTCAGACGCTTTTCTTGGCCCACATGATGATATTGTGATATTCGATGAAGATTGGGGATTGGATTTTGAATCAGAAGTCGCTGTCATTACTAGCGATGTGTCTATGGGAATGTCAGCAAAGTCTGCTGAACAAACTATTCGACTTATCATGCTTGTTAATGATGTGTCCCTACGAAATCTCATCCCAAATGAATTAGCAAAAGGGTTTGGTTTTTTTCAAAGTAAACCTTCTTCTGCTTTTTCTCCTGTTGCTGTCACACCTGATGAATTAGGTGATGCATGGGATGGAAAAAAAATATCATTACCGTTAATCACTTATTTAAATGAAAAAAAATTTGGTGAACCAAATGCTGGTGTTGATATGACATTTGATTTTCCGACATTGATTGCACATGCAGCAAAAACGCGACCACTTGGAGCAGGAACAATTATTGGATCGGGAACTGTCTCGAATTGTGATCGATCAAAAGGTTCCTCATGTATCGCGGAAAAACGTATGTTAGAAATATTATCTAACGGAAAAGCAACGACTAACTTCATGAATAATGGTGATCGTGTAAAAATTGAAATGTTAGATAGGCAACAACAATCTATTTTTGGCGCCATTGACCAACAAGTAATTCTTATCAAAGAAAGAGAACAACATGTTAAATCTTTATGATTATTACCGATCTAGTGCATGTTATCGTGTACGTATTGTATTGCATTTAAAAGAAATTGAATTTCATAAAATCCCGATTCATTTAATCAATAATGGCGGTGAACAATTCGCTGCTGATTATTTACAAATTAATCCTCAATCTCTTGTTCCAACATTGCAAGATGGAGAAAAAATTTTAACTCAATCACTGGCAATCATTGAATACCTCGATCAAATTTATCCTCATCCATCCATATTACCGCATGATCCTTATCAAAAAGCATTAGTTCGTTCATTTGCATTATCAATTGCTGCAGATATTCATCCACTTAATAATTTACGAGTTCTACAATATTTAACTGATGAATTAGGTATCACTGAGGAACAAAAGAAAAATTGGTATCACCATTGGATCAAAAAAGGCTTCTCAGCACTTGAAGCGCAACTAGCA
>CAZKUQ010000051.1:0-12675 GCA_964555965.1 uncultured Coxiellaceae bacterium | reverse complement strand
TTTACACGACCGCCACGAATTAAAACAACTGAGTGTTCTTGTAAATTATGTCCTTCACCGCCGATATAAGCGGTAACTTCATACCCATTTGTTAAACGTACACGAGCAACCTTACGTAAAGCCGAATTTGGCTTCTTTGGCGTTGTCGTATATACACGTGTACAAACACCGCGCTTCTGCGGAGCTTGTCCTAATGCAGGCACTTTTGACTTAAATGATCTTGGTGCTCTACCGCTACGTACTAACTGATTAATCGTTGGCATTTACTCTTTATCTCCAACTGTTACGTTATAAAAATTAACTTTCGTCTCTATTCAAAGACAGAAGACGCGACACTTCCGCAAAAACCTCTGGTTATTGATTAGCTTAGGTTTAAACAGTATTGCTCACTGTATTTCGTCTTCTATCTTCTTTGATACAAGTGAGGCGCGATTCTAAAAAAGCATAACCTTTTGTGTCAAGAACTTATTGACACTATTTGTAAATATTCGAAGTTTTCACATCTGCAGGGGCTCAAAACCTGGATTAGCATCACTAGATAGCCCGATACCCCCTCCCCATTTCTGGGAAAGGAGATACTACGCTTGTCTTTGCCAAATTGCCACTGAATGAGATAAATCTAAATCCAGACGACATAAAAACGAATATAAACTTCTTACTTCACTTTTTCGGAATGATCAACATGGCCTGGATGTCGAGGCTGAACTCTTCTATCTAGGTGATATGTAAATCCCGTACCAGCTGGTATTAAACGACCAACAATAACGTTTTCCTTTAATCCTCTTAACTCATCTAACTTGCCACTAACAGCAGCTTCCGTAAGAACACGTGTTGTTTCTTGGAATGATGCAGCTGATATAAATGACTCTGTTGAGAGTGATGCCTTTGTAATACCCAATAACATTGGCTCATGTCGTGCTGGGATCTTGCCATCTTTCTTCAAGCGAACATTTTCTTCCCGTAGCACACTGTTTTCCACTTGTTCACCGCGTATGAAAGATGAATCACCCGAATCAGCAACAGTAATCTTACGTAACATCTGACGAATAATAACTTCGATATGTTTATCGTTGATTTTCACACCCTGGAGACGATAAACATCTTGTATTTCATTAATCAGGTAATTCGCCAATGCATTTACGCCTAAAAGACGCAATACATCATGTGGGTTTAGTGGTCCTTCAACCAACACTTCTCCTCTTTCCACATGTTCGCCTTCAAACACATTAATATGGCGCCATTTTGGAATTAACTCTTCATGTACTTCACCAGATGTGCCCGTGATCATGAGACGTCTTTTACCCTTGGTTTCTTTACCAAAGCTAATAATGCCTGAAGTTTCAGCTAATACTGCTGAATCTTTTGGACGTCTTGCTTCGAAGAGGTCTGCAACTCGTGGTAAACCACCTGTAATGTCGCGCGTTTTTGATGTTTCTTGTGGAATACGCGCAAGGACATCACCCACTTTTACACGAGCTCCATCTTCAAAATTAATAATTGCATCTGCTGGCAAGAAATATTGCGCAACCAAATTGGTACCGGCTAGATATAAATCTTCGCCTTTATCATCAACCAACTTAAGTATTGGTTTTAATTCCTTACCACTTGCACCACGTTGCTTTTGATCGATCACCACAATACTTGCTAAACCGGTTAAATCATCAATTTGACGATGCATCGTGATACCTTCAATCAAATCAACAAACTTGATCTTACCAGCAACTTCAGTGATAACTGGATGGCTATGCGGATCCCAATTTGCAACTATTTGCCCTGCTTCAGCACGTGAGCTATCTTTCAAATTAAGCTCTGCGCCATATGGAATTTTATAGCGTTCACGCTCACGACCATGGTCATCTAACACCGCTAATGTTCCCGATCGAGAAACTGCAACAAATTTGCCGCCTTGGCGTTCGATAATTTTCACATTGTGATACTTGATTGTACCCGGGAATTTTACTTGAACATTATTAACTGCCGTTGTACGAGATGCTGCACCACCGATGTGGAAGGTTCTCATGGTAAGCTGCGTTCCTGGTTCACCGATTGATTGTGCTGCAATGACACCAACTGCTTCACCAATATTAACACGATGACCACGAGCTAAATCACGTCCATAACAAGCAGAACAAATACCAAATCTTGAGTCACAAGTAATTGCTGTGCGTACATATACTTGATCAATTGTGACATCTTCCAATTTCTTAATCCATTTTTCATCAAGCAAAGTACCTTGTGGGATTAAGACAGAATTAGATTTTGGATCATAAATATCTTGCACAGTCACACGACCTAATACACGTTCGTGCAAAGGCTCGACCACGTCGCCACCTTCAATCAAAGGTGTTACGATAATCCCGTGTGTTGTGCCGCAATCTTCTTCTGTGATTACTAAATCTTGTGCGACATCTACCAGACGTCTAGTTAAATAACCAGAGTTAGCGGTTTTTAATGCCGTATCAGCGAGACCCTTACGCGCACCGTGCGTTGAAATAAAGTATTGCAACACATTTAATCCTTCGCGGAAGTTTGCAGTAATTGGTGTTTCGATAATGGTGCCATCTGGCTTTGTCATTAATCCGCGCATACCAGCCAGCTGACGAATCTGCGCAGCAGAACCTCTCGCGCCTGAATCTGCCATCATATAAATGGAGTTAAACGATTCTTGCTTAACTTTATTACCGTCTTTATCTTTCACTTGCTCAGAAGATAATTCTTCCATCATCGCTTGCGCGACTAAATCATTTGTTCTCGACCAAATATCGACAACTTTATTATAACGTTCACCTTGCGTTACCAAACCTGATGAAAACTGAGCTTGAATCTTGCTAACTTCTTCTTCTGCATGATCGATAATGCCAGATTTTTTCTTTGGCACAACAAGATCGTTCACACCAATCGATATACCAGAACGTGTTGCATAATGAAAGCCGGTATACATCAAATGATCAGCAAAAATAACCGTGGCTTTTAAACCAACTTGTCGATAAGAAGCATCAATCAAGCTAGAAATGGTTTTTTTCGTCATGGTGCAATTGACTAATTCAAATGAAAGACCTTTTGGTAACAATTCAGATAAAATTGCACGTCCAACAGTTGTTTCCACAAAACGAATTTTTTCATCAAATGTTTTTGTTTCAGGGTTGTATGGATATTCTTTAATTCGTGCGCGAATTTTTGCATGTAAATCGACTGCACTGTTTTCATAAGCACGATGCACTTCTTCTACATTGGCAAAAATCATTCCTTCACCGCGCGCATTGACACGACTACGTGTGAGGTAGTAAAGACCAAGCACAACGTCTTGAGTTGGAACAATAATCGGCTCACCATTTGCTGGCGACAATACGTTGTTTGTCGACATCATTAAGGAGCGCGCTTCCAATTGTGATTCCAAAGACAATGGCACATGGACAGCCATTTGGTCACCGTCAAAGTCCGCGTTGTATGCGGTACAAACAAGAGGATGTAACTGTATTGCTTTACCTTCAATTAATATAGGTTCGAATGCTTGAATACCTAATCGATGCAACGTTGGTGCGCGATTTAATAAAACCGGATGTTCACGGATAACTTCTTCAAGTACGTCCCAAACCTCTGGCTCTTCACGCTCAACCATTTTCTTTGCTGCTTTAATAGTAGAAGCGGAACCTAAATGTTGTAACCGGCTGTAAATAAACGGCTTAAATAATTCAAGCGCCATTTTCTTTGGTAATCCGCATTGATGTAATCTTAATGTTGGACCCACCACGATCACGGAACGACCGGAATAGTCCACACGTTTACCTAATAAGTTTTGACGAAAACGACCTTGCTTACCTTTGATCATATCCGCAAGTGACTTAAGTGGGCGCTTATTAGAACCTGTAATGGCACGACCACGACGTCCATTATCTAACAACGCATCAACTGATTCTTGCAACATACGCTTTTCGTTACGCACAATAATATCTGGCGCATTAAGATCGAGTAGACGTTTCAATCGATTATTACGATTAATGACTCGACGATACAAATCGTTAAGATCAGATGTTGCAAATCGTCCGCCATCTAACGGAACTAATGGGCGTAAATCAGGTGGTAAAACCGGCAATACAGTTAACACCATCCATTCTGGTTTATTGCCAGATGACAAAAATGCTTCCATCAATTTGAGGCGTTTGGATAGTTTTTTATGTCTAGCTTCAGAAGTCGTTTTAATTAATTCTTCACGGATTCTTGGTACTTCTACTTCAAGATTAATTTCACGTAATAATTCTTGGATAGCATCAGCACCCATGCGCGCTTCAAATTCATCACCGTATTCTTCGATAGCATCGTAATAAGCTTCTTCAGAAAGTAACTGACCTTTTTCTAATTGCGTCATACCCGGATCAATCACAACATATGCTTCGAAATACAAAACTCGTTCGAGATCACGTAATGTCATATCAAGCATTAAACCAATACGTGATGGAAGTGAACGTAAGAACCAGATGTGAGCAACAGGGCTTGCTAATTCAATATGCCCCATGCGTTCACGACGAACGCGTGACAAAGTGACTTCAACACCGCATTTTTCACAAACCACACCACGATGCTTCAATCGTTTATATTTACCACATAAACATTCATAATCTTTGATTGGACCAAAGATTTTTGCGCAGAAAAGCCCATCGCGCTCTGGTTTGAAAGTTCGATAATTAATTGTTTCCGGTTTTTTTGCTTCACCAAAAGACCAAGAGCGAATCATATCCGGAGAAGCAAGACCAATGCGAATGATATCAAATTCTTGCGGTTGATTTTGTTGCTTAACCAGATTCAGTAAATCTTTCAAGGTGAATCCCCCCAAAATAAAAATAGTTTTATGCCTACTCTCAGTGAGAACACAAAACGCCTCACCCATTAAACATTTCTTGCATCACTCAATTCATGTTGAGTGATGCAAGCTAAAATTAAACATCAATCGAATTCAATATTAATCGCCAGTGAACGAATTTCTTTGATAAGCACATTAAATGCTTCTGGCATATTTGATTCCATGTAGTGTTCACTATCAACGATGTTCTTATACATCTTTGTGCGGCCTGTCACGTCATCAGACTTAACCGTTAGCATTTCTTGTAATGTATAAGCAGCACCATATGCTTCAAGTGCCCACACTTCCATTTCACCGAAACGCTGACCACCAAATTGGGCTTTACCACCTAATGGTTGTTGTGTCACTAAGCTATATGATCCGGTTGAACGTGCATGCATCTTGTCATCAACCAAATGATTCAACTTCATCATGTACATATAACCAACTGTGACTGATCGTTCAAATGCAATACCAGTACGACCATCATGAAGAATAGCTTGTCCAGCTTCTGGTAAATCGGCTAACTTCAACATGGTTTTAATTTCTTCTTCTGATGCTCCGTCAAACACAGGTGTTGCAAATGGAACACCTTGACGTAGATTTTTAGCAAGCACTATCACCTCATCATCAGTTAGCTTTGCTATGCTTTCTTTTGTTTTGCCAACACTATAAATTGAATTTAAAAATTGGCGAATACTTCGAGTTGCTTGGTGAGCATTAATCATTTGGCCAATCTTACGACCCAATTCTTTTGAAGCCCAGCCTAAATGAGTTTCAAGAACTTGTCCCACGTTCATACGAGATGGTACGCCCAAAGGATTTAGCACCACATCAACTGGCGTGCCATCAGCAAGATATGGCATATCTTCTACTGGTACTATCATAGAAATAACACCTTTATTACCATGACGACCTGCCATTTTATCACCCGGCTGAACTCGACGTTTCACTGCAAGATACACTTTAACAATCTTCAACACACCTGGTGCCAAATCATCGCTTTGTGTAATCTTCTGGCGCTTTGCCTCATAGGCTTTTTCGAAATCAAGTCTGATTTTCTTTAATTGTTTTGCAGCAGTTTCTAACTGTTTACTTGCTGCAGTATCTTTCAAATTAATTTCAAACCATTTTTCACGCGGCACTTCAGTTAGATATGCTTTTGTGATTTTTGATCCTTTCTTTAATTTGTTTGGACCGCCTTCTGCTGTTCGATTTAATAGTAATTTTTCTATACGCGTGAATACGTCATTTTCTTTGATACGCATTTCATCGCTGAAATCTTGTTTAACTTTAGCTAATTCATTCTTTTCGATTTCAAGCACACGCGTATCTTTCTTTACTCCTTCTCGCGTAAATACCTGTACGTCAATCACTGTTCCTTCCATACCTGTTGGAACTCGAAGTGACGTATCTTTCACATCAGAAGCTTTTTCGCCGAAAATAGCACGAAGCAGTTTTTCTTCTGGTGTTAATTGTGTTTCACCTTTTGGTGTCACTTTACCGACAAGAATATCGCCAGATGTTACTTCAGCCCCAATATAAACAATGCCGCATTCATCTAATTTTGATAATGCACTTTCACTGACATTCGGAATATCCGCAGAAATTTCTTCTGGGCCTAATTTGGTATCACGGGCAACACATGTTAACTCTTCGATATGAATACTGGTAAATCGGTCTTCTTGGACAACGCGTTCAGAAATTAAAATCGAGTCTTCGAAGTTGTAACCATTCCAAGGCATAAAGGCGACTAATAGATTTTGTCCTAATGCCAATTCACCCATATCAGTAGATTGTCCATCTGCTAATACGTCTTGTTTTTCAATGACATCCCCGATTTGCACCAGTGGACGTTGATTGATACAAGTGTCTTGGTTAGTGCGCGTGTATTTGGTCAGCCCATAGATATCAACACCCGTGCTGCCTGGTTCTGCTTCTTTATCATTAACACGAACAACGATACGTGATGCATCAACGTAATCGACTATTCCACCACGTTTTGCAACGACAGTGACACCTGAGTCTTTTGCCACTAAATGTTCGATACCCGTACCAACCAAAGGTTTTTCTGTTTTTAAAGTTGGGACTGCTTGACGCTGCATATTCGAACCCATTAATGCACGGTTAGCATCATCATGTTCTAAAAATGGGATAAGTGCTGCAGCAACTGATACGATTTGTTTAGGAGAAACATCCATAAATTCAACTCGATCAGATGTTGAAAAAGTGAATTCATTTTTATGTCGCACTGGAACCAGTAGATCGATTAATTTTCTTTTTTCATCGATACTTGCATTTGCCTGCGCAATGACATAATCACCTTCTTCAATAGCAGATAGATACATGACATCATCAGTCACTTTACCATTGACTACTTTGCGATACGGTGTTTCTAAAAATCCATATTCATTCGTTCTTGCATAAACAGCAAGTGAATTGATTAACCCAATGTTTGGGCCTTCAGGCGTTTCAATTGGACACACGCGACCATAATGTGTTGGATGCACGTCACGAACTTCGAAACCAGCGCGTTCGCGAGATAAACCGCCAGGCCCCAATGCTGATACGCGGCGTTTATGGGTAATTTCAGATAACGGATTATTTTGGTCCATAAATTGAGATAACTGACTTGAACCAAAAAATTCTTTGATGGCTGCTGAAATTGGTTTTGCGTTAATGATATCTTGCGGCATGATATTTTCGATATCTGGCAGACTTAAACGTTCTTTTACTGCTCGTTCAACACGAACCAAACCAATGCGAAATTGATTTTCTGTCATTTCACCGACACAGCGAACGCGACGATTCCCCAAATGATCGATATCATCTATTGTTTCTTCGCCATTACGAATCTTAATTAATGTTTTTAAAATTTCAGTGATATCTTCTTTTGATAAGGTTGTTGAGCCTGTAATTTCCTCTCGGCCAACGCGGCGATTTAATTTCATTCTTCCCACATCAGATAAGTCATATCGTTCTGGGGAAAAGAATAAATTCTTAAATAAAGCGTCTGCTGCTTCTTTTGTTGGCGGCTCACCTGGGCGCATCATTCGATATATTTCAACTAATGCTTCTTGCGCATTCGTTGTAGGATCGACACGTAACGTATCAGAAATATATGGACCTCTATCGATATCATTAATATAAAGCGTTTCAAATTTTTTCAAACCCGAAGCAAGCATTTGCTTGATAATATCGCCAGTAATAATATCGTTTGCATTACCAATGACTTCACCCGTTTCTGGATGAATAATAGTTTTTGCTAACACCTTACCAAGCACATAATCGGTTGGTACATCTAGTGTTTTAATACCTGATTTTTCAAGCTGAGCAATATGTCGAGCTGTAATGCGACGGCCTTTTTCGACAATAATTTTACCGGCTTTTTTCACCTCAAACGAAGCAATTTCACCGCGCAACCGTTCAGAAACAAGATGTAATATGAATTTTCCATCTTGAATGTCAAAAACATTATTTTCAAAAAAGATTTTAAGAACTTCATCAACTGAATAACCAAGCGCGCGCAATAAAATTGTCACTGGTAATTTACGACGTCTATCAATACGTGCATGGATACAATCTTTTGGATCGAATTCAAAATCCAGCCAAGAACCACGATAAGGAATCACTCTTGCAGAAAAAAGCAATTTGCCTGATGAATGTGTTTTGCCTTTATCATGTTCAAAAAATACGCCTGGCGAACGATGTAACTGTGATACAACAACACGTTCTGTTCCATTGATAACAAAGGTACCGTGCTCAGTCATTAATGGGACTTCACCCATATAGACTTCTTGTTCTTTTACATCTTTAATTACGCGTGTGCCAGCTTCAGCTTCACGATCGTAATGCACTAAACGTAACTTAACACGCAGTGGAGCTGCGTAAGTTAAGCCGCGCATTTTACATTCTTTGACATCAAAAATAGACTCACCGAGACGAAAATTCACATACTCTAGTGCCGCATAACCCGACAAGCTTGTTATCGGAAATACAGAAGAAAAAACACCGTGTAATCCGCTTGAACCAAGTCTACCTGACTTACCATCTGCTTCTAAAAATTTCCGGTAAGAATCCATCTGGATTGCAAGTAATGGTGGTACTTCAACAGCACTTAGAAGTTTGCCAAAAGTTTTGCGAATCCGCTTTTTCTCAGTATATGAGTAGGTTGAACCCATGTGTGATACCTCTGTGTCGTCGTGATCAACTACAAAGCGTAATAAAGAAAATGCCGGCAACTAATTTGTCACCGGCAGTAACAATATAGACAATCTGTAACAATTTAACAGCGAGTTTACTACTTAATCTCAACTGTTGCCCCTGCTTCTTCCAATTTCTTCTTGATTTCTTCTGCTTGAGCTTTTGCCACGCCTTCCTTGATGGCTTTAGGTGCAGCTTCAACTAAATCTTTTGCTTCTTTTAAGCCAAGACCTGTTAACTCACGAACAACTTTAATCACATTGATTTTGTTGTCGCCAGCTTTTGCAAGAATAACATTGAACTCAGTTTTTTCTTCCACCACTGCAGCAGCTGCGGCAGCAGGAGCAGCAACTGCAACTGCAGCAGCTGAAACACCGAATTTATCTTCCATGGCTTTCACTAACTCAACCACGTCCATTACACTCATATTTGAGATTGCATCTAATATTTGATCTCTGCTTATAGCCATTTCTTAACACTCCAAACTAAAAATTTTAAGTTATGCAGCTGACTGCGATTGTTTTAAATCGCGAATAGCGGCGATAGTTCTGACCAATTTGGCATGAGGTTCTGCCAGTGTACGCACAAATTTTGTAATTGGCGCTTTCATAACAGACATAAGCTGAGCAATTGCTTCATCACGCGTTGGCAAGCTTGCAAGTTTATTTAGTCCTTCAGCTGGCAGCAATTGGCCATCTATTGCCAATGCTTTTACCTTGAATTTTTCGTTAGACTTAATAAACTCTTTTATCAAACGTGCTGCTGCGCCTGGATCTTCCTTGGAAAATGCCAGAACAAGCGGCCCAGTCAACTCTGATTGCATACAAGCAAAACTTGTGCCTTCAAGTGCTCTACGAGCTAGTGTGTTTCGTACTACTCGCATATACACTCCTGCTTCACGTGCAGATTTTCTAAGACCAGTTAATTGGCCCACAGTTAATCCGCTGTATTCAGCAGCCACAAGTGATAATGCTTGTCTTGCGACCTCGGCAACCTCACTAACAATGGCCTTTTTGTCTTCTAACTTTAATACCACCTTACACCTCCAATTGTCGGACATTGCCATTTTAAACAATCACTAAGATTGCTTTTAATAACAGCAATACCATATCCATTGGCATCACCGTCTGCGTAGGTTAACTTTGAATGTGCTTAAGCTACACTGCAGCCTAATTTCATACGCCATCTATTAAGCTTCCGCACCTACGGTCTCTGACGGGCATTGGTATAAGCAAAGCCGCGTCAAATCTGTTCATCGCTGCAAATAAGCAAATCCTTCATGCTAAAAAAAGCAAGCGGTTATAAATTTTAAAGTCCTAATGTCGAAATATCCAAAGATAATCCCGGACCCATTGTTGTTGATAATGTAATCTTTTTAAAATAAACACCTTTCGATGTGCTTGGTTTGGCTTTTTTCAACGCGCCCAACACAACATCGAGATTTTCAACGAGATCAGATGTATTGAAGTCGATTTTGCCGATTGTGCAATGTATCACACCTGCTTTATCTGTACGATAACGAACCTGGCCTATTTTAGCGTTTTTAACAGCATTAGCAATATCTGTTGTCACCGTTCCGTCTTTCGGGTTCGGCATTAAGCCTCGAGGGCCTAAGATTTGACCTAACTGACCAACGACTCGCATTGCATCTGGGGTAGCTAACAACACGTCAAAGTCGATTTTTCCTGCTTTCACTTGTTCAGCAATATCCTCAAGGCCAACTATATCAGCTCCAGCTTGCTTTGCTGCATCTGCATGTGAGGATGAAGTAATCACAGCAATTCGAATTGTACGACCAGTCCCTTTTGGTAACACAATTGCACCACGTACTGCTTGGTCTGATTTACGGGGGTCGACACCTAAATTCACTGCTAAATCAACACTTTCTCGAAATTTCGTTTTTGGAACTTTTTTCAAAAGTTCTAACGCTTCTTGCATCGAATATAATTTACTAGGAGTAACTAATTCACGAATTGCACGCGCTCTTTTTGATAATTTCGCCATATTAAACACCCTCCACTTCAATGCCCATGCTGCGTGCACTTCCCGCCATGGTACGTACCGCTGCGTCAAGGTTAGCTGCTGTTAAATCTGGCATCTTGATCTTAGCAATCTCTTCAAGCTGCTTACGATTCACTTTGCCCACTTTATTAGTATTTGGTGTACTGCTACCTTTTGAAACTTTAGCTGCTTCTTTAATGAGATATGAAGCTGGCGGCGTTTTGGTAACGAAGGTAAATGATCTGTCTTCATATACTGTAATGACAACTGGTAATGGCTTACCTTGTTTATCTGGTGTCTGAGTTTGCGCATTAAATGCCTTGCAAAACTCCATAATGTTGACACCTTGCTGACCCAATGCAGGACCAACCGGAGGACTTGGATTAGCTGCGCCTCCTGTAATTTGAAGCTTGATATAAGCTTTTACTTTTTTTCTTGATGCTGACATATTTCACCTCATATTGTGGGTACAAACGCTTTTTAAGCTCCCCGTCTTACATAAAAAACTAAACACAAAAAAACTCAGTGTCTGACTAATTCACTAGTCTTCCACTAAAATAATTAACCTTTTTCAACCTGATCAAATTGCAGTTCGACTGGTGTAGAACGTCCAAAAATCATCACAGCAACACGTAATCGGTTTTTCTCATAATTTACTTCTTCAACGACACCGTTAAAGTCTGCAAATGGGCCATCAATTACTCTAACTACTTCACCCACTTCAAATAAAATTTTTGGTTTTGGTTTTTCACTGCTATCCTGCATACGTTGCAGTATCGTTTCAGCCTCTTTAGGACTAATTGGCGCAGGCTTGTCACTTGTTCCACCAATAAATCCTAATACTTTTGGAATGGATCGCACCATATGCCATGTCTGCTCATCCATTACCATTTCAACTAATACATAACCAGGGAAGAATTTACGCTCACTTTTTCGCTTTTGGCCACCGCGCAACTCTACCACTTCTTCAGTTGGGACTAGTATTTCACCAAATTTATCTTCTAAGCTGTCAAGACGAATACGTTCTTGCAAAGCTTGCATGACATATTTTTCAAAACCTGAATAAGCATGCACAACATACCAGCGCTTCTTTGGCATTGCCTGATCTGTTGTCATAATTGAATTCCTCGATAATAGCTCACTATCACTACTAGCCTCTTTGCCCTGTTAGCCAACCAATCAACCAGACTAAAATACCATCCATACCCCATAAAATGAGAGCGAGGATGATTACCATAACCACTACCACTAATGTGGTCTGAACAGTTTCTTGTCGCGTAGGCCATATTACTTTTCGCAATTCCACTCGAGAATCGCGAAAAAATTCAACAAACCATCTACCTTTTTGAGTTCGCGATGCAACAAAACCCGCCACGACGAGCACTGATAACCAACCCAGCGTACGTAATGGCAAAGAAACTTCGCTATAGTAATGATTACCAATCAATCCGGCAAGTATTAATACAACTGTAATTAACCATTTTAACCAATCAAGCTTGGCGCCTTCTGGTGATTCAGTCTTTAAAACCATTACATTTGACTTGGATGATTTCACGCTTCACTCTCGCATATTAAAGTTCAGGCCAGGAGGGTCTCGAACCCCCAACCTGCGGTTTTGGAGACCGCCGCTCTGC
>CAZKUQ010000050.1:2330-12766 GCA_964555965.1 uncultured Coxiellaceae bacterium | reverse complement strand
AACCCTCACTGCCATTAAGTTAAGAGTATTTCTGTCATGCCAGCTAAAAGCATGCTGGCATGACATATTGTTTAAGGTTTAAAGATCCTTAACTTAATGGCAGTGAGCTACCGCTTCTCCCCCTTGGAAACCCCATCGGTAAGGTGCTGCCGCGAAAGCGATGTTTCTATTGATCGGGGTCGTTAGCGAACTATTGGAGGATGAGGCTATTCGCTCAATATTTACGCGTGAATCACAGCCTGGCTTACGAGCGCTTTTGTTAGTTTGTATGGCAATTGCACTCATGATAATGGACAGACGCCTTGAAAGTTTTGCTTCAATTCGAGCAGCTTTATCATTGCCATTAGCACCATTGCAATATCTTGTTAGTTTGCCCACACAAATAATTGATAATGTTAAAAGCGCGATTAGTACTCATGATGATTTAGTAGCAGAAAATCTGCGTTTGAAAACAGATCAATTGATGTTACGTTCTCAACTTCAACGTTTAATTGCGATTGAATCAGAAAATAATTATCTCAAATCACTGTTGAAATCTTCCAAACAAATCAAGGGACGAACGCTGATAGCAGAATTACTTGCTGTGAATTCAGAGCCTTTTATTAGTCAAGTGTTGATTAATAAAGGAACGCGTGATGGGGTTTATACTGGCCAACCTGTGTTAGATGCGAATGGTTTAATGGGACAAATTATGCAAGCAGGTCCTATTACTAGCCGTGTTTTATTGATAAATGATCCTCATAGCGGTGTTGCAGTGCAAAATGTACGAAATGGTATGCGTGCAGTGGCAGTGGGCGATAGTTACAGTAGTAGGATGCGTTTATTGTATGTGCCAAAAACAGCAGATATTCGTCCGGGTGATATTTTTATCACTTCTGGATTGGGTGATCGTTATCCTGAAGGTTATCCTGTTGGAAAAGTGCTTTCAGTGACAAACGATCCAGCACAACAATTTACATCCATTTATTTAGAGCCGAGTGCGCATTTGGACAGCAGCCGGCAAGTTTTATTGGTTTGGTAGGCAAAATGAATAATTGGTTAGCGATTGTTATCACATTAATGTTAGCGCTCATGCTCGCGCTTTTACCGATGCCTGGTTGGGGTGTGTGGCTACGTCCTGCCTGGGTATTGATGGTATTAATCTATTGGACAATGTCTGTGCCATACCAAACGGGAGTTGGGGTTGCCTGGATTATGGGGTTAATCATTGATATCCTGAATGGTAGTGTATTAGGAGAACATGCACTTGCATTTACATTCGTGATTTATATTGTCTCACGTTTGCATATGCGTTTACGTATGTACCCCATCATGCAACAAGGTATTAGCGTGTTTGGCTTTGTGTTGATTTATCAATTTATTTTGTATTGTATACAAGGATTTATAGGCGAATTGCCAAGTAGTAATTTATATTGGCTTTCATCCATCACGAGTATGTTACTTTGGCCGTGGCTGTTTATTCTCCTGCGAGATTGTCGGCGATGGTTTCGAGTTGCCTGATGAAATAGGATAATGAAGTGAAAGCACTGTTCATATCGATCGCCAAAAAATTAGGTTATGTGTTCGCAGTACTGATTATCATTGCTGCGTTGATGGTAAGTATAAGCCGTTTATTTGTGCCAGTCCTAGATAGTCATCAACACGATATTGAACAATGGGCAAGTCAATTATTAAATGCGCCTGTTACCATTAGTAAAGCACGTTTTACTTGGTATCAATATTACCCTGTTATTAGTTTGTATGATGTTACTGTTTTAAATAAAACAACAAACCAGCCTGCCTTACAAATCAAAACTGTTCGAATATTTATTTCCATTCCTAAGAGTTTATGGCAGCGCCAACCGGTGTTAAGCGGTATGATGGTTTCAGGATCAGAAGTAACGTTGCATGAGTCACCAACAGGTGAAATTGCAGTCCAGGGATTTCCAACAGTTGGTGCAGATCAAAATCAACCATATCAAAGTGAAACAAAATTTATTGATGTCATGACATGGCTATCTAATCAGCCGCAATTAATTCTGCGTGATATTGAAGTGCGATACACGGGTCTTAAAAAACAGCGTCGTGATATTACACTACACCATTTAAGTTTTGAAAATTCAGGCAGTACGCATGTTATTTTAGGTAAAGCAACTTTACACCAAACAGTGCCAACAGAAATTATTTTTGCTACTCAGTGGTACGGAACAGAAGTCAATCCAGCAACAATCAAGGCGCGAGCTTATTTATATGTTTCAGGATTATCATTATCACAATGGTTGAAAGGATATGAATGGCAAGGCTGGCGATTAGAGGATGGAGCTGGCAGCGCTAAAATTTGGGCGAGCTGGAATCATGGCAGTTTTCGCCGAATACAAACAAAATTTCAATTATATGATTTGAATTTTTATTCAACGACAAATAAAACTACCCATAAAATAAATCGTTTAAGCGGTGATGTGGGTTGGAGAAAACAAGGCGAAAATCAAATTATTGCCGGTGATGATATTATTATTGATAGACCTAATTCACTTTGGCCTGTCACGAGTTTTTACGTAAACCTACTTCAAAATAATCAGCAACAACTGATACCAACAGTATTAAATGTGGGTTACGTTGATATTGGCGACATTCAGCCAATTTTATTTTCCATACAAAATTTGCTTTCTCCTGAACAACAAAAGACATTGCGTGAATTGCAGCTAGATGGTGATATTCAAAATGCTAATTTTATTTTTTCTAATGGATGGGATGATCTTTCCAAAACAAAGGTGACTGCGAATGTCAGTCGAATTTCTTTTGCGCAATGGCACCAATTTCCGGGTGTGAGAAATTTACGAGGAAGTATTCAATGGGATGGAACAAAAGGAGCAGTGACATTCCTGGGTCATCAAACAGGATTTCGTTATGATACCTTATTTGCTGCACCCATGCTGCTTGATCAACTAACAGGTAATGTTCAATTCAATCGAAACGAAAATCAAGCAATACAATTAAAATTAAATGATGTACATGTCTTAAATAATGATTTATCAATTAACGCGAATGGAATGTTCACTATCCCGCAAACAGGTTCACCTGTTGCCGATTTGACAGTTAATTTCTCTATGCAAAAAGCAAATCAGGTGACACGTTATTTACCGATGAAAATTTTTTCACCTCAATTGGTGACATGGTTGCAGCAAGCCTTTTCGGGAGGCTCAGTTGAATCAGGCAATGCTATTTTGCGTGGTTCTGTGAATGATTTTCCATTTGACAATAATAATGGAAAATTTTTCATTTCTGCCACTGTAAAAAATATTCGATTGCATTATGCGCCTGATTGGCCGGTTGTTAATGTGAGTAGTGGCGACATATTATTTTCAGGCCGCGAAATGAAAGTGAATGCTGAACAAGCAGAAACAATGGGCATTCCGGCTTATCATATTCAAGCGAATATTCCAAATCTCGGCGATGATAATCAACTGTTACATATTCGAACTACTGATATTCAAACTGATGCTGCTAAGGGTATGCGATTTATTCATGCGAGTCCGCTCGAAAAAAATATTGGTCGAATTTTTAAAAATACGGAAATACAAGGTGCATTATCAACGAAATTTAATTTGACAGTTCCTTTAAGTAATCCAGCAATGACGCAAGTAAAAGGTGAATTAGTTTTAAAAGATACGCTGGTGAATTTAGTTCCGTGGCGCTTGCAATTAAAACACGTGAATGGACAGTTGCAATATACAGAAAATTCTACTGATGCAACCAAGATCCAAGCTGAGTTGTTTTCTAAACCGATTCAACTTGACTTGAAAACTATTCAAAAATCAAAAACACTTTCCATTATTCAAGCAAGCACAACTACTAAATTAAGTATTAATGATCTTGAAACATGGTTAAAAATGCCATTTTCAAAAATAGTGACAGGCGAAGCATTGGTGTTAGCTAATATTGATTTAGCGTTAGATGCGCCAATTGAAGTTCATCTTAGTTCTGATTTGCAAGGGATGAAATTAGATCTTCCCGGACAGTATGCAAAACCTGCTAATGAAGAGAAAAAATTTTCTGCAGATATTATTGTCGATAGCGGCAAACCGCTGCGTATTAAATTAAATTATGCAGATATATTGAATGCAGCATTGATCCTAGAAAGTAAAAATGAAACGTACAATCTTGTTGCTGCTAATATGCGTTTAGGTAGCGGCGATGCAACATGGCCTGTCGGATCAGGACTTTATATTACGGGACATATTGATCAACTTGATTGGGAGAAAATCAAATCTTATGCCAGTACGCCAACAACAACCTCAAATTTACCAGCATTAAAATTACGTAATGTTGATATTGTGGCAGATTCGCTTAATTTATTTGGGCAAAAACTAAATCAAGTGCGATTAGAAGTAACGCCTTCATCATCTTATTGGGATGTCAATATTACTAATGAAAATATGAGCGGGACGCTTCGATTGCCTGTCAAAATGAGCGCGGGAGGAACGATCACAGCGCAATTTGATCGATTAAATTTAATGACAGGTAGTGGAACAACAAAAGATCTTGGATTTAATATGAAAACATTTCCTGCTATTAATTTTACTGGTAATAGCGTGAGTTATAATGGTATGTCATTAGGAAAAGTCGTATTTAAAACTGTCACAACAGCGCATGGCATCGATATCAATACGCTTTCTGTTCGCTCGCCTCGTATTGAATTAAATGCAGCAGGCGAATGGCAAAGTAATACTACACATCTTCGAGGTAATGCTAGTTCATCGAATGTTAGTGAATTATTAAATAGCATGGGATTTAATGCACATAATTTTATTGCCGGAAAAGGCAAGCTTAATTTTGATTTGTATTGGGCAGCATCGCCTTACGCATTATCAATGGCAAGCATGAGTGGACAAGCATCAGTTGATATTGGTGAAGGACGAATCGTGGATGTTGGTCAAGCGAGTGGCGCTAAAATGGATTTAGGACGCATGCTAAGTATTTTTAGTTTGCAAACGATACCACGCCGCTTAAGTTTGGATTTTAGTGATTTGTTCCAGAAAGGATATAGTTTTGATTCCTTAAAAGGCGATTTTAAATTTAATCGCGGTAATGCTTTCACTACTAATACACGATTTGAAGGGCCAGTTGCGCAGATTGGAATTTCTGGACGCATTGGTTTGGCCAATAAAGATTATGATTTGACATTAAGCGTGTCGTCACACGTCACATCGAGTTTACCAGTAGCAGCTGCACTTGTTGGTGCGCCATTGGTTGGTCTTGCAGTTTTTGCTGTCAATACAGTCGCAGGTGCTGCTGTCTCGAAAGCGACTACTATTTATTATTCTGTGAGCGGCCCATGGGATAATCCTACCTGGAATACCGTTTCTGCACCGCGTGCGAGATAGGAACAGTGACAGCCAAAAATTAGCTATACTAAAAGAGTCAGTAAATGTATAGGCAGCCATGTCAATGAAACACAATATTGTTAAGTTATTTAGTTTATTGTTATTTGCGACTTTTGCTTTTGCCGAATCTAATTATCAAAAGCCAAGTGATGATGTACTTAAACAAAAGCTCACGCCCATGCAATACGAAGTAACACAAAAACAAGGAACAGAACCACCATTTCATAATGCTTATTGGAATAATAAACAGCCAGGAATTTATGTTGATATTGTTTCCGGCGAACCATTGTTTAGTTCACTCGACAAATTTGATTCTAAAACTGGTTGGCCAAGTTTCACTAAACCACTGGAACCAAAAAACATCATACTAAAACAAGATAATAGTTTAATGATGACACGAACTGAAGTTGTTTCTGTGCATGGACAATCACATTTAGGCCATGTATTTGATGATGGCCCTGCGCCAAGCTATCAACGTTACTGCATTAATTCAGCATCATTAAAATTTATTCCTGCAGATGAATTAAAAGAACATGGTTATGGGCAATATGAAGTTTTATTTCAAACGAATGCAAAAAAATGAATTATATATACCCATTACACTTCTTTTAATCTACGTGTTATCACTTCGCATTTCGAAGTGTAATGGGTATAGATGATAATTTTTTATTTTTGGCACGTTCTATTGCTTTTTGAATATAATTTTTTTTCTTATTATTTGATAATTGTTGTTGATGAAATTGTTTTTCTGCGCGTTCAAGCGCGAGTCGTTTCGATCGTGCATAGTAACGTTTGCGATAGTGATTTGACTGCTCGCGAGTGATTTCTTCCGATAATTTCACCATGTCAATACAGTCTACAGGGCAGGGCGTAACGCATAATTCACAGCCAGTGCATTCTTCTCCAATCACAGTATGCATGAGCTTTGCGCTGCCAAGAATCGCATCAACTGGGCAGGCTTGAATGCACTTCGTGCAGCCAATACATTCATCTTCGCGAATAATGGCCAGCATTTTTGGCTTGGTATTGTTTTCCATTTCTTCGACGAATGGCGCGGGATTTTTTTGTAACATTTCTCCGATTTTTTGCAGTGTTTTAACGCCACCCGGCTGACATAAATTGATATTAACAGCGTTGTTAATGAGAGCCTCAGCATAAGGCATGCAGCCATCGTAACCGCATAACCTGCATTGCGTTTGCGGTAAGATGGCATCGATGTCTTCTGGTGTCATTCGTTTCATTGGAAACCTGCGTTTTTTGCTTTATTTCTTCGTTGCATTTGTTTCTCCGCTGCTCATTTACTATTTGTAAACTGCGCTGCTCGAAACCAATGCGCCTTGAACTAAAGCAAAATACTTGGTTTCAACAAGTCTATTACTTGAGAGTTTATTAATACATTACTTCACTTTCATTCCAGATTTTGCCCCATCATCTGGCGTAATCACAAATAATTCGCCATCACCGCCCGCTGCTAACACCATGCCTTCTGATATACCAAAACGCATTTTGCGCGGTGTGAGATTTGCAACAATTACCACATGGCGACCTATCAATTCTTCAGGTGAATAAGCAGATTTAATGCCAGCAAAAATTTGTTTAGTTTGCTCACCCATTTCTACTTTAAGACGCAATAACTTATCAGCACCTTCTACGGCTTCTGCTTCAATAATTTTTGCGACTCGTAAATCAATTTTAGAAAATTCATCCATGGTGATGCAGTCATTTTTAGCTTCAGTCACAGGAGGCGTTGTAGATGAATTAGTAATATCTTCTTGAGCTGCCATTTTTAATCCTTCTATTTGTTTGCTATCGATACGATTCATGAGTGGTTGAAATTCATCAATCTGATGATTGACTAACGGTTGATTTTTATCATCCCATTGCAATGGTTTGATATTTAAAAATGCTTCGACTTTTTTAGCCGTTTCCGGCAAAACCGGTTTGAGGTAAATCATCAACAAGCGAAATAAATTAATCCCTGTTGAACAAACTGCTTGTACTTCTGCTTGTGTAGGGCCAAGCTTTGCAAGCGTCCACGGCTTTTTTTCATCAATATATTGGTTGGCACGATCAGCAAGCGACATGATTTTTCTAATTGCTTGGCTATATTCTAACGCTTCAAATTTTGTTTTTATTTCATCGCCGGCCGCTGAAAATTCAGCAAAAAGTTCCGGTGCTGAACAGGTTTTTGAAAGCTCACCAGCAAAATTTTTCGTTAAAAAATTCGCACAACGGCTGGCAATATTAATAAATTTTCCAACTAAATCTGCATTAATTCGCTGCATAAAATCATCGAAGTTGATGTCTAAATCTTCGATGCGATCACTTAATTTTGCAGCAAAATAATAGCGTAAATATTCGGGTTGAAGATGCTCTAAATACGTTCGCGCTTTAATAAAAGTGCCGCGCGATTTCGACATTTTTTGCCCATTAATGGTGAGATAGCCATTCACAAAAATCTTGGTTGGCGTGCGAAAATTAGCCCCATACAAAATCGCCGGCCAAAATAGCGCATGAAAATAAATAATATCTTTGCCGATGAAATGATATAGTTCAGTCGTACTATTTGTATCCCAATATTCAGCAAAATTTAAATTTTTTTGTTTATCGCAAAGATTTTTAAAGCTAGCAATATAACCAATTGGCGCATCCAGCCAAACATAAAAATATTTATTTTCTTCGCCAGGAATTTTAAAACCAAAGTAGGGCGCATCACGTGAAATGTCCCATTCTTTTAAGCCAGTTTTAAACCATTCACCCAGTTTATTGGTGACTTGTTCATTAAGATGACCTTCACTTTGTGTCCAATTTTTTAAGAATTCTTCGTAATTTTGTAATTTAAAAAAGTAATGTTCAGATTCTTTTTCAATCGGGTTACTGCCTGATAATGTGGAATAAGGATTTTTTAAATCAGTAGGTAAATAAGTGGTACTGCATACTTCACAATTATCACCGTATTGATCTTTAGCGCCACAACTTGGACATTCACCTTTGATGTAACGATCAGGTAAAAACATATTTTTAACCGGATCATAAAGCTGTTTAATAACACGTTTTGTTATATTACCTTTTGCCTGATGACGGCGAAAAATTTCTTCTACTAACGCTTTGTTTTCAACGGAATGGGTTGTGTGATAGTTATCAAAATCAATGTGAAAATCAGCAAAATCTTGTTTTTGCTGTGCCTCGATTTGAGTAATCATTGCTTCAGGGGTTAAGCCCATTTTTTCTGATTGAATCATGATGGGTGTGCCGTGGCTATCGCTGCCGCAGACAAAGAGGCAGTCATGCCCGAGCATTTTATGGAGTCTCACCCAAATATCCGTTTGAATCATGCCAACCATATGCCCTAAATGTGGGGTTCCATTGGCATAGGGTAGCGCTTGGGTGACGAGGAGTTTACGCTTGGTAGACATGACTATTTATCCTTACTTATTCTCATTTTTTTAAAAAGTGATAGAGTATAGCAAAATCATGACCGGGTGGAGAGTCCAGTGCCGCAGTTTAAGATAAAAAATATTATCGCTATTGCTTCAGGAAAGGGCGGGGTAGGCAAATCAACTGTTGCTGTTAATTTAGCTTTGTCATTAGCAAAAACAGGGGCGAAAGTTGGCATATTGGATGCTGATATTTATGGGCCCAGCCAACCAGCTATGCTTGGTTTGCAAGGTCAGAAACCAACGGTAAAAGATAAAACAATAGAGCCAATGATTGCTCATGGTTTGCAGTCGATGTCGATTGGTTACTTGGTTGACACGCGAGCATCGCTTGCCTGGCGCGGGCCAATGATTGGTAAAGCATTAGAACAAATGCTGAACGATACGTTATGGGATAACTTAGATTATTTAGTAGTCGATTTGCCGCCAGGAACAGGCGATATTCAATTAACGTTGTGCCAGAAAATTCCTGTTGCAGGTGCAATCATTGTGACGACCCCCCAAGATTTAGCACTAATCGATGTGCGTCGCGCGTGTGAAATGTTTAATAAATTAAATGTGCCGATACTGGGTGTGATTGAAAATATGAGCGTTTATCATTGTTCTCAATGCGGGCATGAAGAGAAAATTTTTGGTGAAGGGGGCGCGAAAAAATTAGCACAAGAATATCATTTAAATTTATTGGGATCGTTGCCGCTGGATATTCGCATTCGTGAAATGACTGATAGTGGCCATCCACCTGTTGTGGCAGAACCAGATGGACAAGTTGCTAACATATTTAATGAGATCACGCAGAAATTATTGCAAGCGATTGTTGCTAGACCAAAAGATTATTCAGCATTATTCCCTAAAATTGTTGTCGAACATGGAAAAAAATCGGAGAAAAATTCATGAGCATCAAATCAGATAAATGGATACGCAAAATGGCGCAAGAGTATGGGATGATATCCCCATTTGAGCCATATCAAGTACGTCATAGTGATGGCGGAAAAATTGTATCGCATGGGACATCGAGTTATGGTTACGATATTCGTTGTTCTAATGAATTTAAAATTTTCACCAACATCAATTCTGCAATTGTTGATCCGAAAAAATTTGCTTCAGAAAGTTTTGTTGATATTGTTTCTGATATTTGTATTATTCCGCCAAATTCATTTGCATTAGCACGTAGTGTTGAATATTTTCGTGTCCCGCGTAATGTGCTGGTGGTGTGTCTTGGCAAATCTACTTATGCGCGTTGCGGCATTATTGTGAATGTGACACCGCTTGAGCCAGAGTGGGAAGGACATATTACGTTAGAATTTTCTAATACTACACCATTGCCTGCAAAAATTTATGCGAATGAAGGTGTCGCGCAATTATTATTTTTGGAATCGGATGAAGAATGCGAAACTTCTTACAAAGATCGCGGTGGTAAATATCAAGGCCAACGTGGTGTGACGTTGCCGATTACATAAGATGCGACGACTACAGTTATCGCCTTTCAGTATAATCTGAAGGGCGATCGGGAATTTTTTAGTCTAATATCGAGAATCTTTGTAAAAGTTCACGGGGTATCTTAAAGACAACTCTCGTCATTGCGTAAAAGTTCACGGGGTATCTTAAAGACAACTCTCGTCATTGCGTAAAAGTTCAC
>CAZKUQ010000050.1:0-2230 GCA_964555965.1 uncultured Coxiellaceae bacterium | reverse complement strand
GGGGTATCCTAAAGACAACTTTCGTCATTGCGTAAAAGTTCACGGGGTATCTTAAAGACAACTTTCGTCATTGCGTAAAAGTTCACGGGGTATCCTAAAGACAACTCTCGTCATTGCGAGGAGCACAGCGACGAAGCAATCCAAAATTTTATGACAATTTTATAAACGTTATGGATTGCTTCCGCCTCGTTACACTCGTCGTCGCAATGACAAATTTTCATTTTTAGTCTATTCTCATGAATGAATACTAATCATTTGTTCAGTCTCATCAATCAACATAATAAAACTTATATTTACTTTGATTTAGATATTATTTCTTTTTATTGATTTTGTGTCATTTACTTCAAATGTCAAATCGCTTTCAGAATAACTCTTTTTTATCGCAAAAAAACGAGAATGATTTTGGCGAAGTTTATCATTCTGGGCTTCAAGAACATTAATTTTATTATTCAATTTATCAATCTGTGTTTTGAGTTCATTGATCTCATTAAGCACTGCTACACTAAATGAAGAAGAGTTACCGATTTTTCCCACTAAACTTAATAGTGGTTCATGTGCTGTTTCTATTTCGGCAATCATTTTTTCTAATTGAGCAAAGTGAGTTTCATCAGAAAAATATTGTTCAACTTGTTTATTTGGAAAATGATAAGCCGGATTAGCTATTTCAGTGTGAATAAGTTTCAATAACTGTAGATAAGCAGTGTGTAAGTCACTGTAAGAAGTGGTTGGTAAGCGCAAAATTTGGTGATGCAATTTATCTATCTTATCGATTTTGAATTTAACAATTAGTCTGTTATTAAGTTCTTCTTCATTCTCATCCTCAGATACTTCATCCTCATCCTCAGATACTTCATCCTCATCCTCAAATACTTCTTTCACATGGTTTTCCCAAATAGAACAGGCAAAATCATAGAATTCCCAATCAATAGAATTGACTAGAACAGAATCTTTTAATTGCGAATAAACTAAACGGATAAGATTAAATGTTTTAGGGATTTTTTCATCAATAGTGAGACATGTTGCTAGTGATTCTAGAAAATAACGACGAGATTGATTTGAGTCAAGACACTTCCCCGCATGAAATAAAATAGCAGCTAAATAATATTTATCGAGATTTGTTAGGGATTTTTTTGGAATATTGTTGATGTTTTTTATTGTCTCACCAGCATGATCGAGCGCATCTGATTTGCTTTTCATTGCATAAAAAACATGAAATATATTATGGTGTGCTAGTGCTAAATAACGATAATATATATCTTCTAATGAAGATTCATTTTTGATTCTATTTAAGATTGCGACAGTGGCAATACAATGGTCAATCAATTTGTTATATAAATTTTTATCATAATAGAGTACACCTAGTTGCTGTAAGTATTTAAATAATTTTCCCCAATCATCTTTTGAAATATTGCTTATTCTATTTAAATCATTTTTATAATCAATCACAGCTTGCTCAAACGAATTGAAGTTTTTCTTATTCGTGAGATTTTCATGAGAATAGGCGTCACATAAATTCTTTTTGTAAGTGACAAGATCATATATACATTCTGCAGATATATTTTCACCAATAGTATTTTTCGATTCAATTGCTTTTAAAAAATATTTAATAGCCGCGGAGTTTTGTTTCATTTTGTAAAGAGTTAGTGCTGCAGAATGAAAATAATTTCCTAAGTGATCCCAATCATCCGGCGTTTTATTTGGGATTTGCTTTAAACAAGTAATCGCTTTTTCATAATAAGCTAAGGCTTGATCATCTTTATTTTGTTTGAAATAAATATTGGCAACACAATATTGTAAATCTGATAATATTTGCCAATCACTCATTAAATTAACTTTCCGTTGCTGTATGATTGATTGTATGGTCTGAATAGCATGTAAAAATTTTTCGGACGCTTCATGATACATATTGCTATTTAGAAATTCTGTGGCTTCACTTTTATAGTGTGAAATAAGATCGTAGATATCTTTTTCAGTTGCAACCAGTTGATGAGAATTTTGCAAAGAGTGGGTGTTTGCTGGAGAGTGTTTTTTGTTATCTCTCTTAGTTTTGGTGGGTGTTTTAAACATTATTATTCTTCTTTTTGTTGGTTTTTTCTGAGGAAGAAAATATACACTAAGCCGCTCATCTTACGCAATGTCAGATCATTCTGCACTCGTTACCCCGCAAAATTTCTGTGACCGTTCACGAGGTTATCTTTACTGAACGCAAAAATGAAAATTTGTCATTGCG
>CAZKUQ010000049.1:0-12950 GCA_964555965.1 uncultured Coxiellaceae bacterium | reverse complement strand
TAAACTATCCGACCGCATAAGCACAGTCGGTGGATGGCCGTCGTGCTGTGGTTTAGGCAGCTAATGCAACGATTTCACCACCAAAGATGGTATCGTTTGCAACAACGGAGTTGCGTTTTTTGTTTGCAACTATAAGAATGCAACATTTTTTACGAGGTTAGTTACGTCCTCGACATGCACCTCAAGCTTCGTAACCCACGTCGAAGCCAAGTCGCCCCCAATTCAAAGTATAGATTATAAAAGAACATGTAATATTAACTGAGCGTTAAATCATAGAAGTGAAAAGTGAAAATAGCAAGGTAAATACCGCTATATTTAACGTTTTAGCAATCTTTGTTTTTGCCTATCCCAATCACGTTCTTTTTCTGTCGCACGCTTATCATGAAGCTTTTTACCCTTCGCTAAACCAATTTCTAATTTAACGCGATTATTTTTCCAATATAACGAAATCGGCACTAACGTATAACCGCGTCGCTCAACACTACCAATTAATTTTTTTAATTCAGAATGATTAAGCAATAATTTGCGTGTACGTTGTGGATCAGGATGAATATGAGTCGAGGCGGTTTGCAGTGGTGTGATTAAAGCACCAAACAGCCAAGCCTCTCCATTTTTCACAAGCACATACCCCTGATCGAGTTGTACTCGGCCAGCGCGTAGACTTTTTACTTCCCAACCTTCCAGCACCAAGCCTGCTTCAAAGCGATCTTCAATGAAGTATTCGAAATGTGCCTTACGATTGACAGCAATTGATGTATTAGCTTTTTGCGTCTGTTTCATCGCGCTGTATAATACCTACCTATTATTAGGAAGTCATTATGAATACGCTTAAAAGAAGTGCGATTGTTCCTTATTCAACACGGCAAATGTTTGAGTTAGTAAATAATATAGAAGATTATCCGCGATTTTTACCGTGGTGCCATTCCAGTCAAGTCACGAGCAAAACAGATGAAGAAATTGTTGCCTCATTAGAAATTGCTTGGAAAGGGGTACATAAAAGTTTTACCACGCGAAATAATTTATCTCCTTATGAAAAAATTGAAATCTTACTTATCAATGGGCCACTAAAGCATATGCGTGGCAAATGGGATTTTGTTCCAGTTGATGAAAAAGCTTGCAAAGTATTATTGGATTTGGAATTTGAATTTTCTGGGAGTTTTGTTGATAGGTTATTTCAACCAATTTTCCAGCATATTGCTAATTCATTAGTGGACGCATTTTGTCGGCGTGCAGTTGAGTTGTATGGCGATGCGTAAAATAAAAATTGAAGTGGCTTTCGCAACACCAGCTAAACAGCTCATTATTCCCATTGAAATTAAGGAAAATTGCACAATCGCAGAAGCGATTCATCAGTCAACAATACAAGAACAATTTCCTGAAATTGATTTAACAAAGCAAAAAGTTGGTATATTTAGCAAGCAAAAAAATCTTGCTGATATCGTGCAAGATGGCGATAGGATTGAAATTTATCGGCCGTTAACGATTGATCCCAAGGAAGCTAGAAGAGCAAAAGTGAAAGGCCAAAAGCGTTAATTTCTTTCTATATTTTCTAATCTGCCGCGATAAAAGCTTAAAATTAAGCGTTTATCTTGGCGGGTGCCATGGCCTTCCTGGAAGGTATAAATATAAATTATTTTATTGGGGGTAAAGACATTGGTGAGTACAGGACTGCCCATGACATTTTTAACGTCAGCGGTCGTCATGCCAGTATGCAAGCGGCTCACTTCATCTTCAGAAATAATATTGCCTTGGTCGATGTCCAGTTTATGCGTGCGGAATATTGAACAACTTGAGAGCAAAAATCCTAATAAGATCAGAGAAATCATTTTTTTCATCGTGTAAAATACCTCATTCATAGATGGGCTCATGATATAACAGCTTTTGGTAATGGAGAAGATATCTTGGATAACGCAGACTTAAAAAAAGCCGGATTAAAAAATACACTTCCACGACGTAAGATTCTCGAGATAATGGAAAATGCCGAGGATCACCACTTAAGTGCGGAAGATATTTATCGCGTATTAATTGAATCAGGCGAAGAAATTGGTTTGGCAACGGTTTACCGCGTGTTGACGCAATTTGAAGAAGCAGGTTTAGTGGTGCGGCATCATTTTGAAAGTGGCCAATCGGTATTTGAGTTAGATCATGGCAAGCATCATGATCACTTAGTGTGTGTGAAATGCAATAAAGTGGAAGAATTTGTGGACGCGACCATTGAAAAACGCCAGCAAGAAATTGCAGAGAAAGCAGGATTTGAAATCACCGACCATAGTTTAAATATTTATGGTGTTTGTAGTACTTGTCAGAAGAAGTAATTGTTGTTACCACTTCAGCTTAGTTTGATGAGAAGAAGGTTCTAGTTGATGTTTTAACTCGTAAAGAAAACGATTTTTTTCTTCAATAAGTATACGTAAGTTACTTGAATAAGATTTTTGTGAATAACTTGCTGGCATTAATTTTTGCAGAGACTTAAGAATATTTTCAGCAAAAAAGGATTGTTTAGGATATTCCCATAGATACTTATAATTTTCCAAAATAGTTTGCGCATGATGATAATTAATTAGAATATTATCAAAATAGGCTGCTGTTTTGATGGTATTTTTTGGTGGCATGAAATAATCTTTGAATTTATTCAATTCTAATTTGGTTTCTTCCGTTATTTGCGATTCAAATAATAACTTATCCTCCGAAATTGCCTTGGCTAAAGATGAAAAATCATATGTACTTGATGTAAATTCAATATCTTTTGGAAATACCTTTTTAAATTGTTTAAGTGCTTCTTGCGAATTTTCTATTTCTCCAAAATATCTTTCCATCATTTTTAACATGGGGACATTCCCAGTGATTAAAGCAAGTTGAAAAGCAGATCCTTCTATTGTGCGATCTAGAGAATCAGTTATTTTGTTTTTAACAAAAAGCAATGATGGATTAGTTCTAATTATATAATTAGCTTCATTTATTTTGTTCTTAAGAACAAAACCTAGTAATATATCAAGGTCATTTCTGTTTGATTTGAAAAGCTGAAATGTTGATTTTAATTCAGCAATAACTTTTAGTTTAGCAATAGCAATATCAATTTGCTGATTAACATATTGATGAACGTCATCTGCTGTTGCTGGAGATTTTTCATCATTTCCTCTTGCTGTTAAGCCAAGCAAACCGCGATCTTCAGAAAGTACTGTGCTGGCAAATCCATTTTTCCAATAATAAACTTTGCCATTTAGTATTCCATCAGGTTTATTAGATGCGGCACTTGGATCACCAACATATCTATTTTGTGGATTTTTATGAAGTAAGATAGCTTGAATTTGTTCAACAACTTCCAAAATATTTTTTTTGTGGAGAAATGTTCTTGTTTTGGTTGTAAAAGATTTTTCTTTGATTGCGCTCAGGACTTTTATCCTATCTTTTGGGTTTTTTAATTCATTTATTTCATCCATCGGAAAAGAGAGAAAGTCATCTATCAATTTTTTCTGAAATTTTGTGAGCATAGCCAATCGCTCCGACTTTTTTAATTATCTAAAATAAGTATAGACGGTAGTAAAGGATTAATTAGCTAGTTGATTAATAATATAAATTGGGCAAATAAATTTATTTCTTTACTGGGATTAATGCAGACTCTTCATCAATCGGTTGATAATCCGATGTTTGCGTCATTTTTTTGTGACACCATTTAATTGCTGAAAATAAGCCTAAATCAGCGACTAATTGTTTATCAGTGATGTAATCTAATGTTCTTCCGAGACGATATGCAATCGTGCCGCCAACGTAAGCGGCGTTGAGTGTTGTCAAAATATATAATTCAGCAGATGTAAAACTATCTAATGATCCGAAAAAAGGATTGCCGCCATAAAAATCACAATAAGCAAGATAAATATCGGCGCCAAATGCAAATAAAATCGGCAGTGTGCGCATTAGAAATAATTCGTTATTGATCGGTGTATCCGAGATTTGTTGAAATGCATGGACAATTTGCCCATAACGATTGCCAAGATTACTGCCGATGTAGGCTCCAACATATGAACCCAGTAATAAACGTGCTGTGGTAGATAATTCTTTGACGTTCCCAGCAAGTGGAATATTCACGGGCGCATCAGTGGTTGCTGCACGAATGGCGGTATAAATGGCACCCGTGCTCATACTAATCATCATGCTGCGATCGTTATGAGGTGCTGCTGTAAAACGAGATTTTAAATTTTGTAAATAGTTAGTGATACGAGTAAACATGTTCATACCTTAAAAATTTATGTTACTTAATTAATGATTTTATAATTGTATGCTTCATTATTTTTTTAAATATCTTATACGACTTATTTTTTCCCGCAGAGGAATAAACTCCAGTGGAGAACCTTCAAATAGATTTCCGCCTTCGCGGGAATGACGCATTAGTTTTCCAACGGATAATAATTTTTTTTATCTTCTTGATAAGCAAAAATCTGTCCTTTTTTAATATCAAAAAACCAAAGATGAATCGCAAGTGTTTCTTGCTTTGTTTTTTCTAATAGCCAAGGAAAAGTCAAACAATTTTGATAAGATTGTTTGAGGGCAAGCTTTGCATATTCATCCGAAGTACATTTTTCTTTTTCAGGTAAATCAACGAGTGATACCCAATTTGAAATAAAATCATTTTGCCCAAGCGTATCAGCATTTAATAATGCTTGAATACCACTGCATTGACTATGTCCTAATAAAATTAAATGTTTAACATTTAAAAAACAAATGCCAAATTCAAGCGCAGCACTCACACCATGATGTGCTTTATCTTTTTCATATGACGGCACAATGTTAGCAACATTACGCACGACAAATAAATCACCTGGATCACATTGCAAAATCAATGCAGGATCAACGCGCGAATCGCAACACGCAATCACCATTATTTCTGGTTGTTGGCCATGGTAGGCAAGGTCTCGCATAATGGCATTATCGCCAAGGACATATTTTTGCCGAAATTCATGATAACCAGACAGTATTTTTGATAATGATGATTTCATGATTGTCCTGATAGTTAAATGCTTTGTAATACTTCTTGCGCATGTTGCAATGTGGTTTGCGTAATTTTTTCGCCGCCTAACATGCGTGCAATTTCGGTGGTTTTATCATTTATATCGAGTAAACGCAAACGGGTATATGTCGTTTTTTCAATAAAATATTTTTCAACTAATAAATGATGATGGCCACATGCTGCCACTTGTGGTTGATGGGTGACACAAAAAACTTGATAAGATTCGCCTAATTTTCTCAGCAATTTACCGATTTTTTCTGCTGTTGCGCCGCTTAAACCCGTATCCACTTCATCAAACACTAATGTCGGAATCGTTGTGCGGTTCGCCAATGCTAAATGTGCAGCAAGACTCAAACGTGATAACTCGCCGCCAGAAATCACTTTGGCAAGTGGCTGCAATGTTTGATCAGGATTAGTTTTAATCAGAAAATTGATGCGTTCTGCCCCATGAATAGCAAATGGTGTGGTGTCATTTTCAAGCGCTATTTTAAATTCACCATAAGGTAATGAGAGCGAGCGAATTGTTTGTGTAATTTCTTTTTCAAATTTTTCTGCTGATTTTTTTCTGCTGTCAGTTAATGTGACTGCTAATGTGTGATATTTATTTTCAAGTGATTTTAGCTGTTTTTCTAGTATATTTAAATTATCGTCACTTGAATGAAGCAGATTAAATTCTTGGGTTAATTTTTCTTTAAATAACACTAATTCTTGTGGTGTTATTTTATGTTTGCGCGCAAGATTAAAAATCAGTCCAACGCGTTCTTCGATGAGTTGTAATTTTTCTGGATCAAGTTCAGTGTTTTCTAAATAATTTTGCAATTCAGATTCAAGGTCGCTAAGTTGTATGAGGCTAGAATTCAGTGTTTTTATCCATTCTTGTGCTTTCGTTTCAACAGGTAAAATTACTTCTAATGTTTTGCGAATAGTATTTAAAATGGGTATGACTGGCTGATGATTTTCATCGGAAATTTGTGAAATCGCATGAGAAATATTTTTCATTAACTCATCGGAATGTATGAGCCTGCTATGCTCATTTTCTAGTGTTTCCCATTCGCCTGTTTGCAAATTAATCGCTTGTAATTCTTCTAATTGATAGCGCAAATATTCCATTCGTTGTGTTCTTTCTAGTGTTTTTTCGCGCAAATTTTTTATTTGATTATTCACATCGCGCCACTCTTCGGCGATATGTTTTATTTGTGTAGCAAGTGCTAAATGATCCCCATAGCGATCTAACATGTCACGTTGATTATCAGTTTTTAACAGTACTTGCTGCTCATATTGACCATGTAAATGAAACAATAATTCGCCTAATTCTTTAATAATTTGGATAGTGGATGGTGCGCCATTGACGTAACAACGTGAGCGTCCGTCACTAGTAATTACACGGCGAATAATGCATTCATTTGTTTCTTGGCACAGATCAAGATGATTTAAATAAGCAATCACGCGCGGGAATTTGGTGATATCAAAACAAAGGCTGATATCTGCTTTTTCTTTGCCGGGACGTATCATGTTAACGGATGCGCGTCCACCCAGTGCAAGCTCAATGGCTTCAATAAAAATTGATTTTCCAGCACCAGTTTCGCCAGTAATCATGGTGCTGCCATGCAGTAAATTTAGCTGTAATTCTTCAATGGTGGCGAGGTCACGAATGTATATTTGTGTCAGCATATTGTTATTCCGTGTATTGCAATTTATGTCCCCAATGTAATTTACTACGCAATGTTTCGTAATAATCGTAGTCAATTGGATGAATAAGATGTAATCGTTGTTCTTTCTTTTTGATGATGATATGGCTGCCCGGGGGTGCGCTGATAAGCGATTGACTATCACAAGTGACACGTGGCGTAGTGGAATTATTGGGTGTGATGACAACGGTAATTTGATGATGACCAGCGAGCACAAGTGGGCGCATGCTGAGTGTATGTGGAAACATGGGGACAATGACCATCGCATCTAATTGTGGATGTAAGATAGGGCCGCCGCCTGATAAAGCATATGCCGTTGAACCAGTTGGTGTGGCAATAATAAGACCGTCAGAATCTTGGCTGCAGACGAATTGATTATCAATAAAAATTTCAAATTCAGTCATGTGCGGAAGACAATCCGGAATGAGCGCCACTTCATTTAATGCGTTACTTGTGCCTAACGTTTTTCCGTGTTGTTCGACTGTTGCTTGTAAAAGAAAGCGTTTTTCTAAAAGATAATCCCCATTTAAAATGGATTCAATCTTTTGAAATTCGGTTGGGTGAATATCAGTTAAAAATCCTAAGCGTCCTCGATTAATTCCTAACACAGGGATTTCATGATTGATGACCGTGTGAGCTGCGTGCAGCAAACTTCCATCACCACCAACGACAATGAGTATATCGCAACGATTACTTAATTCTTGTGGCGGAACAGATAGAAGAGAAGCATCATGGAGTGTGGCTGCTGTTTCTGAATCGATAATAATTTGTTGTTTTAGCTGTTTTAAATAGGTAATTAATGCTTTAAGTGATTCAGCGACGCCTGGATTTCTGACGCGTCCATAAATCCCTATCATGTTGAATTGTAATGCCATAATTAAACCTCATGTTACACTTCACATAACGTACCTTGAATCTTACCATTTCGTCCATATATGAATTATTAAGTTTTTGCTATTTTTTTAGGTTGGTTATTCTTTGCCTGAAGCAAAGAATAATCAACCAAAGCTGTGAAATAGAGTTATTCATAACAGAGAAAGGAGTTTAATCCACATGCCGCGTCGTGATATGCCTGACCAATCAGCAGAAGAAAATCAAGATGAAGAAAAGCAGCCCGAGCTTTTGTCTCATCCTTCTTATGAAGAATTATTACAAAAATTAGATGAAACAGAACAGCAATGCAACCAGCATTGGGAGCGTATTTTGCGGATGCAAGCAGAAGCCGATAATATGACTCGTCGCTCAGAGCGCGACATTGCTAACGCACATAAATACGCATTAGAAAAATTTGTTAACGAATTATTGCCTATTATCGATAGCTTGGAACTATGTATTAATAATGTGCCTCATGAGCTGCAAAAATCAGCTGCATCAGTTATTGATGGAGTGAAATTGACGCTTAAAATGTTTTATGCGGCAATGGAAAAATTTGGTGTTAAACAAGTTGATCCGATGGGAGAGACATTTGACCCGGAATTCCAACAGGCTATTTCGATGCAAGCTGACTCATCTGTCAAACCAGGAACGGTTCTTTCTGTCTTACAAAAAGGTTATACCCTGAACAATCGATTAATTCGACCAGCTTTAGTGATTGTTTCAAAAGCAGAAGAATAGAATTGGGGATTGAAATCTAGAAAATAGCCCATATGTTTATATCATAGACAACGATATTGGAGAGCAACATGGCAACAAAAATCATCGGGATAGATTTAGGAACGACCAACTCTTGTGTGGCCGTTATGGAAGGTGATAAGGTCAAAGTTATTGAAAATGCAGAAGGTGCGCGTACGACTCCTTCGATTGTAGCCTATTTAGATAATAATGAAGTTCGTGTAGGCCAACTAGCTAAACATCAAGCAGTGACCAATCCTAAAAATACCATTTATGCAGTAAAACGCTTAATTGGCCGTCGTTACGATGAACAAATGGTAAGACGTATGCAAGAAACCGTCCCCTATAAAATTATTAAAGCGGATAATGGTGATGCTTGGGTAGAAGTATTAGGCAATAAAGATCTCGCGCCACCGCAAGTGTCAGCGCAAATTCTGATGAAGATGAAAAAAACAGCAGAAGATTATCTTGGTCATGAAGTCACCGAAGCTGTTATTACCGTGCCAGCTTATTTTAATGATTCACAACGTCAAGCAACGAAAGATGCAGGTCGAATTGCGGGATTAGAAGTAAAACGTATTATCAATGAGCCAACGGCAGCAGCATTAGCATTTGGTATGGATAAAAAACCAGGCAATCGTAAAATTGCTGTATACGATCTTGGCGGTGGTACATTTGATATTTCCATTATTGAAATTGCAGAAGTCGATGGCGAACATCAATTTGAAGTGTTATCGACGAATGGCGATACTTTCTTAGGTGGTGAAGATTTCGATCAACGTGTCATGAATTATCTGATCGATGAATTTAAAAATACATCCGGTATTGATTTACGAAATGATCCATTAGCATTACAACGTTTAAAAGAAGCAGCAGAAAAAGCCAAAATTGAGCTTTCTTCTACGCAGCAAACAGAAGTCAATCTTCCGTACATTACAGCTGATGCAAGTGGACCAAAGCACATGAATGTCAAAATGACGCGAGCAAAACTCGAATCATTAGTAGAAGATTTAATTCAACGTTCAATTGAACCATGCAAAATTGCCATCAAAGATGCCTCATTATCAACAGATCAAATCGATGACGTGATTTTAGTTGGTGGTCAAACACGCATGCCAATGGTGCAAGAAACAGTACGCAAATTATTTGGCAAGGAACCACGTAAAGATGTCAATCCAGATGAAGCAGTTGCCATGGGTGCTGCGATTCAAGGCGCTGTCTTATCTGGCGCAATTAAAGATGTGCTTTTATTAGATGTAACACCGCTTTCTTTAGGTATCGAAACCATGGGTGGTGTGATGACAAAGTTAATCGAGAAAAATACCACGATTCCAACACGTGCAGCACAAACATTTTCAACTGCGGCAGATAATCAAACAGCAGTCACCATTCATGTGTTGCAAGGTGAGCGTGAAATGGCATCAGCAAATAAGTCATTAGGTCGTTTCGATTTATCCGATATTCCACCAGCACCACGCGGCATGCCGCAAGTCGAAGTGACATTTGATATTGATGCAAATGGTATTTTGCATGTATCTGCTAAAGATAAAGCAACTGGCAAAGCACAATCCATTAAGATTCAAGCTTCTTCAGGATTGAACGAAGAAGAAATTAATAAAATGGTGAAAGATGCTGAAGCACACGCTGCGGAAGATCACAAATTCCATGAGCTTGTCACTGCGCGTAATCAAGCTGATAACATGATTCATGCAGTCACAAAAGCAATGAAAGATGCTGGCGATAAAGTGACAGCTGATGAAAAACAAGCAATTGAGCGTGCGATTGAAGCATTAAAAGAAGCAATGAAATCAGATGATAAAGATAAAATTGAAGCAAAGACAAAAGATTTAACGGATGCTTCTGCTAAAATGGCTGAGCGTTTGTATGCGCAAGGACAAACTGGGGAAGCAGGTGGTGCAGAACAGCAAACAGGCGAATCTGGTTCACAAAAATCAGGCGATCATGTCGTTGATGCTGAATTTGAAGAAGTTAAGGATGATCAAAAGAAAGAGTAGTCTCTAGGTTGTAATTTTTTAAAATATGATGAAGACCCCGGATATTTTGCGCTAAAAGATGGCGCTAAATTCTGGGGTGACGTCTTTTTCAAACAGCGCTACCATTTTTTTAATGACAAAGAAAAAACATCATGACTAAACGTGATTATTATGAAATTCTCGGTGTTTCACGTAATGCAAGCGAAGATGAGATAAAAAAATCCTATCGCCGCCTGGCAATGAAACATCATCCTGATCGCAATGCGAATAACAAAGAAGCAGAAGAAAGTTTTAAGCAAATCAAAGAAGCATATGAAGTGTTAACTGATAGCCGTAAACGTGCTGCGTATGATCAATTTGGTCATGCTGGTATGGAAGGTGCTGCTGGTTTTGGCGGCGCTAATATGAATTTTGGCGACATCTTCGGCGATATTTTTGGCGATATTTTTGGCGGTAGAGGTGGTGCTGGAGCAGGGCCTGCGCGCGGCAATGATTTACATTTTGCACTAGATATTACACTCGAAGACGCTGTATTTGGGAAAACTGCTGAAATTTCTATTCCTACTTTAGTTGCTTGTCCAGAATGTCATGGTAGTGGCGCACGCAAAGGTTCGTCGCCAGTGACTTGCGCTGATTGTGGTGGTTATGGTCAAGTGCGAATGCAGCATGGTTTTTTTACCGTTCAGCAAACTTGCCCGACATGTCATGGCAGGGGTAAAACAATTAAAGATCCATGCTCTCATTGTCATGGGCGTGGACGTCATCGACAAAATAAAAAATTGTCGGTTAAGATTCCGAAAGGAGTTGATACAGGCGATCGTATTCGTTTGAGCGGTGAAGGTGAAGCAGGAGAGGCGGGCGCTCAGCCTGGTGATTTATATATTCAAATTCAAGTTCAACCGCATGATTTATTTGAACGTGACGGAAAAAATTTATATTGTGAAGTACCAATTAGTTTTATTACCGCGACACTTGGTGGCGAATTAGAAGTGCCAGCGTTACATGGGCGTGTAAAATTAAAAATTCCAGCAGAAACGCAAACAGGTAAAGTATTTCGTATTAAAGGAATGGGCGTGCCTTCCGTGCGTGGCGGTGATCAAGGTGATTTAATGTGTAAAGTACAAATTGAAACACCAGTGAATTTAACGAGCAAGCAAAAAGAATTACTAAAACAATTTGAAAAAACCATGTCAGCTAATAATAAACATAATCCAAAATCAAGTTCATGGTTTAACAAAGTTAAAAAATTTTTTGAGGATATGAAATTATAACGGTTGAGGTGAGTTATGCAAAAAGTTCCAATGACAGTGGAAGGTGCAGAAAAGTTACGTGAAGAATTAACTCGTTTAAAACAAGTGGAAAGACCGCGTGTTATTAATGCAATTGCCGAAGCACGCGCACATGGCGATTTAAAAGAAAATGCAGAATATCATGCAGCACGGGAACAACAAGGATTTATTGAAGGACGTATTATTGAGATTGAAAGTAAATTATCTGTTGCGCAAGTGATTGATGTGACACAAATGGAAAGCACGGGACGCGTGATATTTGGTGCGACGATTAAATTGCAAAATGCCGCAGGAAAAACCATTTCATATAAAATTGTTGGTGAAGATGAGGCTGATATCAATAACAATAAAATATCAGTGACATCACCAGTTGCTCGAGCACTGATTGGAAAATATGAAGGTGATGCTGTCGAAGTTAAAACACCAGAAGGTGCAAGCAGTTACGAAATTATTGAAGTAGTTTATATATAAATGGCAAATAAAAGCAGCAGTAGTCGGCGATGGTTAAAAGAACATTTTACTGATCCTTATGTTAAACAGGCTCAACAAGATGGTTACCGATCACGTGCTGTTTATAAACTATTAGAAATACAGCAGCGTGATCGATTATTTAAACCGGGAATGATCGTCGTTGATTTGGGCGCAGCTCCAGGTGGTTGGGCGCAATTAGTTGTGAAACTGATCAAACCAAAAGGACGTCTCATCGCGATGGATTTATTGCCCATGGATCCAATCGATGATGTTGAATTTATCCAAGGTGATTTTTCTGATGAAATCATTTTGCAAAAACTAATGACACAAATTGCCGATCAAAAAGTGGATTGGGTAATATCTGATATGGCACCAAACATGAGCGGTAATGAAAGTATCGATATTCCGCGCGCGATGTATTTATCTGAATTGGCATTAGATTTTGCATTGAAAGTATTAAAACAAGATGGTGGATTGCTCATCAAGGTTTTTCAAGGGGAAGGCTTTGATGCTTTTTTCGCTGATTTAAAGCGAAATTTTAATAAAATTGTGATTAGAAAACCAAAAGCTTCACGTGATCGGTCAAGAGAAGTTTATGTGTTAGCAAGAGGATTGCGATTAACAAAATAAATTACCATGAATAGTTTTGCTTTTGTTTATTTAGTAGACGGAAATTTTTGTGATAATAACGATTGTAGATTTAAAGCTCAATTCTAATGAGGTTGCCGTTAGAAAACCCACATTGGTGGAGCAGCATATTAGATTAGTGTTAAGTTAAACTTGTCTTCCTAGTTTCTCGTTTTTAGATTAGGTATGATTAAATTATTGTTCGCATAAATCCTGCAGCTTGCTGCAGGACGTTACCGATGGGGATTCTTAAGGGGAGAAGCGG
>CAZKUQ010000048.1:0-13278 GCA_964555965.1 uncultured Coxiellaceae bacterium | reverse complement strand
TTTATCTGGCTCAAAAGTTAATATTTTAACAAAATCACGATGAATTTCAGGATTGTCATCAATTACCATGATTTTTAAATTAGGCTGATTCATGTATTGATACTCCTTTTATTTTTTCATTTTTAAAAGGAATAGTAAGTGTAAATGTCGCTCCTTGTTCGAGCCCATGACTTGAAGCAGATAATTCTCCATCTAATTCTTTTGCTGTAATTGCACTACTGTGTAATCCGTATCCATGACCAGATTTCTTGGTAGTATATCCAAATGAAAATATTTTTTTCATCATGTCATCTGATATGCCAACGCCTGTATCATTAACAATGATTTTTAACTCGTCTTTTTTTGCTTTTTCAACACTGATAGTAATAACTTTATTAGTATTTGAAGAGATTATCAGTGATTCTTTTGCATTTCGTAAAATATTAACCAGTATTTGTAGTAATTTAGTTTTATCGACTATCATAAAAAATGATTTTTTATATTTTTTAATTATTTTAATACCTTTTTCTTCTACAGAAGAGCAGCTCATTTTAATAGCATGATCAATTATTTCTGGTAAAAAAATTTTTTCTGGTGATCCAGACTTACCACTTAAACTTCTTTGCATGACTACTATATCTTTAATATGATTTAGATGAGTATTTAAGTTTTTAACTTCATTAATAAATGAAGTGTTATTTTCACTCATCTTACTTGACAATTTACTCAGATAATCTGGAATAAGCTTTCCTTTCTCATCATTAAGTAAAAAATTATTATTATCCGCAACATTTTTTTTGATAATCTGAGAAATCGAATTGAGCTTATTTACATAAGGTGTTTGTATTGTTTCATTAATAATTGATAATGATACACAAGCACTATTTAAGATGTTGCCAATATTATGTAACACGGAGGTTGCTACTTCTGCCATACCTGCTTGACGTGCGGTATCAATCAGTTGACGTTGTAATTTGTGCATTTCTTCTTCGATTGCTTTTCTATCAGTTACATCCATTGCAATGCCGGATAAATAACGAGTAGTTTCATTAGGATTTTCTGGGATATGCGGGTGTCCTTTTGCATAATGCCAATGCATTTTGCCATTTGTATCATAAATGCGTAATTCAACTTCATAATCTTTACCTTCATTGAAGGCACGATTGATGAAAAAATCTACCTTTTGTCTATCTTCTCGATGAATCATTTTCATTAATTTTTCTAATCTTGGTGCTCCGTCTGCCGGGTTAAGTCCTAGTAAATTAAATGTTTCTTTAGACCAGGCTAATTGATTGGTGTGTTTGTCATACATCCAATAACCCATTTGAGCAATGTGTTGCGCGTTTTCTAATTTTTTATTTAATTCTTGTAATTCATTAGATGATATTTCCATCGATTGTTCTAATAAATAACGTTCTTGGTCGGTATCAAGATAAAAACGACTTATTGCTTGCAATAATTTTTTCCACGCATCTAAATTGGTTGGAAGCGATTCACTCGTTAGCTTTAATCGATTTAGTTGCTTGTTTAAAAAATAATGCAGTTGGACATCGTTACTCAAATTAAGCGTCCTCCATTTCGGTGATAGCAGTTAATGTCATGGTTTGATTATGTAAATCACAACTGCCTGTTGTATGCGGTGATAACTCACCATATGAATAAAATCCCACTTGTTGTGTATTATCAGAAAAATATTCAAGAACAGATTCTGTTTCTTCTTCTGTGCGTTCACCAAGCAGTAATCTTCTGCCAACACAACTAATCGCAACTAATAATGTGGGTGATTGATGATCACGTATATAATTGTTAGCTAATAATTGTTTGCCAGCTTCATTCGCACCTGTAATTAAACGATCGAAATTCGCGCGCATTAATTGCGCGAGATAACCGACTGGAATATCACCGGCAAAAGTAAGTGATTGGTCTTTCTCATTGATGCCCAAAATAGTGCGCACTAATTGTTTTTTATCATTTTCATCTTTACGAATGGCAAGTGGAAATAATAATCCCGTTGCTGGTAATCCAGCTGCTTTTTCACCCAGATATTTTTTATATAGCGCAAGAGCAGGTTCACCATCTAATTCGTAGAGAATATTATTTTTAGCTCGCGTCACACGACGTTCTGGTCCGAAGATGTCCCATCCGCCACGTGATCCATGCCCAATTTGGACATAATCGCCATAAAAACCGACAGCAACAATCTTACCTGATACTATTTCATTATTAACAATGACCCATGTTTGTTTAAATCGACTGCCATCACCAGCTAATCCACCTGTGATGATAACATTGTCTCGATTAATTGAATTTAATCCACGAACCAATTCTGATCCGTTAATCTGTAATCCATCGGAAAGTACAAAAATGCCGCGTAATTCATCATCGTTTAGATCATCTGCAATTGCTTTACCAGCTTGATATGAATCATCGGTTGAATGAACGCTCTCAGAAGAAATACGAATGGGTGTTTTTTCAAATTTGACAACTGCAACGGATATGCTGTTGTCAGAAATGGATGGGCCAAGGATTTCACCAGCACTGGAACAACCAATAATTTTTGATTTTGGATATTGTTTAGCAAGTTCTAAAAGTGGTTCTGAATGGTCAATAAATTCTGGCGCGGCAAAAACAAAAATTAATGTTTTATCAGAGTCCAGATTTGGAAAAGTTTGAATTGACCATCCTGTATCGGCGCGAAATTGAAAAGTTTGTAATTTCATGGCGGCGCACCTCGATTGAGTGATTATTTATATATGTTAGCACTATGGATAGGTGCAAAGATGAAGAGGTCTGCGTTTAAGTATGTAATAAGTAAGCTAAACAAAATTTAATGATCAGAAATCAATCATTCCTGCTAGATTTTTTCTAAAAATCTGACAAATAGCAGGATGACTTTACTATCTGATTCTTGTATCTTCTAAAGATTACAGGTTTATTTTATGCAAAATATCAAAGCACTTCGCTCATTTCTACGTTGTACTTCCTTTTGTACAGCGGCTACATACGATTTATTGGGATTAGCGAGTTTCTTCAAAAAGAAAGGATATTTCACTCGTCTTTCAAAGGATGTGTTGCACGTTGCTAATCTCAAAAGACAGGGCGATATTTTTTTCTTTAATTATGGTTGCTTTGTGTGTTGGGGGTTTAAGAAAAATTTTGAAGATAAATTACTTGAACATGTGCGTGAATTTTCAGTTCATCCTTTAGCGGCGATCGAAACAGATCATTTATATTATCGTTATGGCGAAGAAACAACATTAGATACGCATGAGCGATTACGATTAGATGTGATTACACTTGAATCCGAAGATGTGCAAATTAAATTAGCTTTTTCTTATAGCTTATCTCAATCGATTAAGCTCGAAGCATTTGAAGAAGCGATTAAAGATGCTATTAAAAAGAATAGCTATTTACCAGAAGAAATTTCTTCGCGTGGTACGATTTCTTTATCCAGGCGTGCGATTTTTAAACGCATGGGTGAAATATTTCTTGCGAGAAGTTCGATTAATCTCAATATTGAATATCTAGATGTGCCAGAATTTTTTTGGCGAAATCCTAATCTCGAACCTTTTTATATTATGATGAAAAAGTTTTTAGATATTCCTAGTCGCGTGATGGCATTGAATCAGAAGTTAGATGTACTGCAAGAATTACTGGATATCTTAAACACACAGATACAACATCGTCATTCTAGTTTATTAGAAAGTATTATTATTGTTTTAATTGTTGTCGAAATTGTGATTAGCTTGTTTCAATTTCATGTTGTGTAAGAAGTCTAATGACTAAAATATATTTTAGGGAAATATTCCGCATAATTTTTCTGCATAAATTCCAATATTTTTTCTCGCACCTCAATGCGTAAATCAGCAAGATTATCAGCATTAATGGCGCTCACTTGAACACGAATTTCAACTGAATCTTTAGTTAACTCATTGACATGAATTTTTTTAGCAACGCCATCCCAAAATATTGAATTTTCAATTATGCGATTTATTTCAGTGCGCAGCGGTTCAATTGGCATGAGATGGTCAACATGAAAAACAAAACTGCTGCGAATGCTATCGCCATCATGAGACCAATTTTCAAATGGTTTTTCGATAAAATAATTTATCGGAACAATCATGCGGCGTCTATCGCCTAATTTAAGTGTGACATAAGTAAATGTAACTTCTTCAATAATGCCGGACTCATTCTCGATAACAACCATGTCACCAATTTTGATTACTTGAGATAACGCAATTTGTAATCCTGAAAAAACGGAAAATAAAGTTTTTTGTGCGGATAATCCGATGATTGCCGTTAAAAAACCTGCTGATGCTAATAAGCTGATGCCAATATTTCTGACACTGCTAAAGCTCATTAATAATGCAGCGATAGTGATAAACACAATTAAGACAGTTGTAATATTCCGAATGATATGTGTTTTGGTATAAAGCGCTTTTGCGCGTAATTGATTTTGACTTTCGATTGTACTGGCATATTCATATAACACTGCTTCAATCGTGTAAAGAATTTGAATTGCAATCCAGCCGATAGCAATAATAATGATTGTTTTGATAATATTATTTGCTAGTGTTAAATAAAATTCTGTTGGTGCTATTATCGTGATAATGATATTAATTGCGATTAAAATAAAAATGATACGCAAACCTTTTCGTAAACTTGATAAAATCAATGAAGCAACTTTTTTATTTTTTAATAACAAGCTTTTTTCAATTAAGCGAACTGAAATCACAGTAAATTTATAAGCAAAAGTGATAAAAGCTAGGGTAATGAAAATGCTGCCAATTTTATCAGTGAGATCAAATAAATTTTTCCATTGAGTAATTGGGAAGATATTATCGATATAAGATGAGGCGATTAATACAGTACCAAAAATAAAATAAAGTATTGGCAACTTGGCAGCGCGCATGGTAGTTCGAATTAAGAGGTTGCCTCGTTTATTAATCATTGATATAAACCTTAGAAGGTAGATAGAGATATTTTGTCATTTTTTACTTGTTTCGTGAATGATTGTTTTTATCGACACCGAAAAGGGGACTAATCAAACTTGAAAAGATCATCTCAATCAATTTGTTACATTAAAGGGGTCGCGCAATATAACATGCCATGTTCTGCGGTATCCGGCAAAGCATCCTATCAGAACCACCAGACCCCGCACAATTTTTTGTGCAAGCATATTCGTTCTAATCAATTCAGTTGACAAAAATTTTGCGGGGTGACCAATGAAGGTTTGCAAAAAAATTCTTAAATTAATGCCATATCTGAGCTGCTACGAAATCAAGAATTAAGATGCCCGCAGATGGACGTTACATGAAAACGCGAATTCTGGTTAAGCAATTAAGCAAGACTGTTGTCATGCCAGCGAAAGCTGGCATCTAGAGATCTAAAAAATAATGCCGAAATTAACCAAAAAATAGATGCCAGCTGTAGTTTATCCCATTGATTTAAAACAGGGCTGGCATGACAGGCTCCTTAACCGAGATTCGCGTTGAAAGGTAACCTGACTATTCTTACGATTAGTGATGATAATTTCTGGATAAAATAAGGCTTGCAGTAGCAAGCCTTATTTTGGAAAAGAAAGTGATTATTTATTTTGTGTTTTCTTCAGTGTTGTTGTCGTTTTTAGTTGTTTTTGCTATGGCAGCAGTACCGATTTTTGATACTAATTTTTCTTTGATACGAGCCGCACGACCGCTAAGATCACGCATGTAATAAAGTTTAGCACGGCGTACATCACCGCGTCGTTTGACTTCGACAGAATCCACAGCCGGGCTGAAAGCTTGGAAAACACGTTCTACACCAACACCATGAGATATTTTGCGAACAGTGAAAGAAGAGTTGTAACCACGGTTACGTTTAGCAATAACAACGCCTTCGTATGATTGTAAACGTGCGCGTTCACCTTCTTTTACTTTAACTTGGACAACAACTGTATCACCTGGTTCAAAAGCAGGTAATGTTTTTGCTGATTGCGAAAATTCAGCTTCAAGTGATTGTATAATTTTGTTACTCATTTTCTTTATTTCCTCTAGCTTCTGCAGAAAATGCAGAAATTGCGTCGATTATTTATATGCGCTTTACTTCACATGCAAGAGTCTTGCATTCTTAGAACATCGCATTGCGTTATGCCTGAAAGCCTTAACTTGATAAGAAGCTCCCAACAAGTCGTGCAATTTTATACATATTTATTCAGATTTTCGAGGATTTTTTTCTAAATATTCCTCAATAAATGTATTTAATAACAGATTTTCTTTCCTAGAGAGTTGTTTTTTAGCCAAAAGATCAGGCCGTTTGAGCCAAGTTTTGCCAAGCGATTGTTTAAGTCTCCATTCGTCAATTAGCTGATGATGGCCGCTTAGCAGCACTTCTGGAACCTTTTTGCCAGCAAAGTTTTCTGGCCGCGTGTATTGAGGGTATTTCAATAAACCGGTGGTTAATGAATCGAGCGCAACCGATTTTTCATCGCCAACCGCCCCTGGTATGAGTCGCGTTATTGCATCAATCATCACCATTGCTGCTAATTCGCCACCGGTTAAAATATAATCGCCAATAGACCATTCTTCATCGATTTCTTGTTCAATGATGCGCTCATCAATACCTTCATAACGCCCGGCAACCAAAATAATTGATTTTTTTTGGATAAATTCTTCTGCCGCTTGCTGCGAGAAAGGTTTCCCCTGTGGAGAAAGATAAATTGTTAGCGGCTTCAATTTTGCTGCCTTTTTTGCAGCTTGAATGGCTGCTTGTAAAGGTTCTGCCATCATGACCATTCCGGGGCCGCCCCCGTAAGGATGATCATCAGTTGATTTGTGTTTATCAATGGCAAAATCGCGAGGATTCCACTTTTCTATTTGCAATAATTGTTGTTTCAGTGCGCGGCCGGTGATGCCAAGATTTAATACGTCAAATATTTCAGGAAAAAGAGTAATGACACCAAACCACATCAAATTAACTCCCAATCCACAATCATTTCGCGTTTAGCAAGATCAATACTGATGACAACCGACTGTGGCAAATAAGGAATGGCATGTTCTTTTCCGTCTTTTTTTATCACTATTACATCATTAGATCCGGTCTCAATAAGGTAGGCAATTTCGCCTAATTTATCGCCGTTTTTATTGAGTACGGTGAGCCCAATTAAATCAGACCAATAGTATTCATTATTTTTTAATTTAGGCAATTGCGTGCGTGCAATAGCAATGGTTTTGCCAGTTAAAAGACGCGCTTTTTCTGGGGTATCGATGCCAGCAAATTTTGCAATGATGCCATCACCATGCGATTTGGCATCTTCTAGCTGAATAATGATGGGATCGCTATTTTCACTGATGAGGTACCACGGCGAATATTGCAAAATATTGGCGCCATATTCTGTGTAGGTAAAAATTTTGAGCCAGCCATGAATACCGTAGGTAGCGCCAATTTTACCTACGGTAATGTAATCTGGATTGGTGCTTGTCATGTGTAGCGACAAGTTCTCAATTATGCTTGGTCAGTGGTTTCTTCTGCAGCAGTTTTTTGCTGAACAGAAATCAAGTGCTTAACGCGATCAGAAGGCTGCGCGCCTTTTGAAATCCAATGTTGAGCGCGTTCCATATTGAGTGATAAGCGAACATCTTTACCAGCAGCAATTGGATTAAAGTATCCAAGATTTTCAATAAAACGACCATCGCGTGAGCGTTGTTTATCCGCAACAACGATTTGATAAAAAGGACGTTTTTTAGCTCCGCAACGTGATAAACGAATAACTACCATGGGTTAAATTTTCCTCTGTAAACAACAATCAATGATCTATTAAAGTTGCAGGATTATACGTGACTTTTCTATGCTTGCAAACCCTGCCGAATCAAAAAGACACATTGCCTGGGGGCATACCGCCACCAAATGGGAATTTACCTTGCAAGCCGCGCATCATTTTCATCATGCCGCCTTTTTTCGACATTTTTTTCATCATTTTTTGCATCATATCAAACTGTTTTAATAACTGATTAATAGCTTGAATAGTCGTGCCTGAACCACCAGCAATGCGTCGTTTGTGCGAATTTTTAATGTTATCGGGAAAGCGGCGCTCTTTTGGAGTCATCGAATTAATGATGGCTTCAATCTCAATTAATTTTTTATCATTCATTTGTTCTTTCACTTGAGCAGGTAATTGATTCATGCCAGGCAATTTACTCATGATGCCCATCATGCCGCCCATATTGTGAATTTGTTTCAGTTGATCGCGAAAATCTTCCAGATCAAACGCCTTGCCTTTTTTAATTTTTTTAACCAACTTTTCTGCTTTGGTGCGATCAAGATTGCGTTCGGCTTCTTCAACGAGGGTGAGAATGTCGCCCATGCCGAGAATACGTGAAGCAATACGGTCAGGATAAAAAGGTTCTAACGCATCAATTTTTTCACCAACACCAATAAATTTGATGGGCTTGCCAGTGATATGGCGAATAGAAAGTGCTGCGCCACCTCGTGCATCACCATCAGCTTTGGTGAGAATGACGCCAGTTAATGGCAGGGCATCATTAAAGGCTTTGGCGGTGTTTGCCGCATCTTGACCAGTCATACTATCAACCACAAACAGTGTTTCTATTGGTTGAATAGATGAATGCAATCGCTTGATTTCATTCATCATTTCATCATCAATATGCAGACGTCCTGCAGTATCGATAATGACAACGTCTATGACTTTATTCTTAGCTGCTTGAATCGCATCATGGGCAATTTGCACTGGATCTTGTGATGAATTGCTGGGATGAAATTCTACTTCTACTGCTTTTGCAAGCGTCGCTAATTGCTCGATAGCAGCAGGGCGATAAATATCGGCACTCGCCACTAACACAGATTTTTTCTGCGAATGTTTTAACCATCGTGCTAATTTGGCAACTGTTGTCGTTTTACCTGAGCCTTGTAAACCCGCCATTAAAATCACTGCTGGCGGTTGCGTTCGTAAATTGAGTTCAGCATTTGTTTCGCCCATCACTTGGATGAGCTCATCGTGCACGATTTTAATGAGCACTTGGCCGGGGGTGAGGCTTTGAATGACTTCTTCGCCGATTGCTTTTGACTGAATTTGTTCGATGAATTCTTTTGCAACTGGTAATGCAACATCAGCTTCAAGTAAGGCAATGCGAACTTCTCGGAGAGTTTCTTTGATATTGTCTTCTGTAATTCGCCCTTGTCCGGTAAGGCTGCGAATGACTTTATTTAAACGTTCTGATAATTGATTAAACATGAGTTCCTAGCCACACAATCAAGTTTTAAAGTGGCAGTGAGTATACCGATTTTTTTCTCAGCAGAAAATCACTTTCAAAAAATCATTGGGGGGATTGAAGGTGTACCGCCTGATGAGCTGATAGAATTCTTATCCTTACCAAGCGATAGAGTGATTGACGAAGATTTTATTCGCGAATACATTAATATTGACAGTCAACATCTATATCTATCCAAAAAGGAAATATTTTGAGTCATTTTCAAATCATATTTTTTGCTACTATTTTGTTATTACTCATCATTATTTCTGGGTTTTTTTCCATGTCTGAGACAGCATTGATGGCAGTAAACCGCTATCGTGTACGTCATCAAGCACGGCTCAAAAAACGTTACGCAGTGCGTATCTTGCAATTACTGAAGCGTCCAGATCGAGTACTTGGCGTGATTTTAATTGGTAATACCTTTGCAAATATTCTTGCTTCCTCATTGGCGACATTAATCGCCTATCATTTTTGGGGGGATGAGGGTGCATTATTAGCAGCAATTATCTTGACGTTTGTGGTGTTAATTTTTTCTGAAATCGCACCAAAAACAGTAGCTGCCATTTATCCAGATCAGGTTTCTCGCTGGATTGTTTATCCTGTTCAAGTGATTTTAAAATTATTTTATCCTATCGTCGTGTTTGCAAATATGATTGCAAATGGCTTGCTAAAACTTCTAAATGTTCGTGTCACATCATCTGCCATTGAGCCGCTTTCTCGCGAAGAAATTCGTAGTGTGGTATATGATGCGCGCGGAAAAATTTCGCGCCAATATCAAAATATGCTGCTTGCGATTTTAGATATGAATAAATTAATGGTGGGTGATGTCATGATCCCGCGTCATGAAATTATTGGTATCGATATCGAAAAATCATGGGAAGCGATTGTCATCGAATTAAATAAAATTAATCATGAATGGGTACCGTTTTATCGCAACCATATTAATCAAGTAATCGGTGTGTTGTATGCGCGTGATATCTATAAAATTTTATTGGCGCGCAATGTGATTGATAAAGAAATATTGCAACAGTTTCTTCAAGAACCTTATTTTGTACCGGAAGGAACATTATTAAGTGTGCAACTTAATTATTTTCAGCAAGGTCACGAAAAAATTGCCTTTGTCGTGGATGAGTATGGTGAAATGCAAGGCATGCTCACGATGAATGATATTCTTGAAGAAATTATCGGTGATTTTAATGCCAGCATGATACCTGGAAAACATATTCAGCTACAAACAGATGGCAGCTATTTGGTTGATGGCGCAACCACCGTACGAGAGTTTAACCGGATAGCTGATTTCGAGTTGCCATTACATGGTCCGCGTACAATCAATGGGTTGATCACTGAATATCTACAAGCATTACCGCATGCGGGAACGGCAGTGTTAATTACAAGTTACCCAATTGAGATTATTCAAGTGAAAGACAATCGTGTAAAACTGGCTCGTGTGTTTCCTCAGTTAGCGGAAAAAGGGTTGTAATGACATTATTTAATAATCAATGCAGCAGCAACGTTTCTATTTTCTGCAGATAAGGCATTGTAGGTGCGGCATGCAGCGATGGTGTTCATCATTTCGACACCAATGCCAGCATTAATTAAATGACCATAAATATCGGCTGATAAAAATACATGCAAATCGCCAGTTCCAATTAATAAAATATCTGGTTTAATGGTTAATATCATATTAAGTGAATCTGCAGTAATTTCTTTCACCTGCTGTGGCGGCCAGTCAGTGATAAGCTGGATGGGTGTGATAATAATGCTGGCAGTAAAAGATTGATCATTGACTTGAATAAACCCAGGCTTGAACGAGCGAATTTGAAATTGTGCTTCATTGTTGTCTAAATCAAGTGTTGCCATGCGCAAATGCTCCCGTCATTGACAGCGCTAACAATGCTGACTATGTTACTAAGTATTCAATATCTAAATCAAATTCGTTATTTCAAAGGATAGAATCATGCAAAAATCTGCCGCCGCCATGTTACCATTAAAAAGTATCGCAACGGCATTAATATTCAGCGTATTACTAGGACCAGTTGGACTGCTTTATGCTTCTTTTTGGGGCGGTTTTATCATGATATTGTTTGCGATAGTGGTTTTTAGTTGCAATTTTTTTTTCCTGGGCTTGATGGTCTGGATTTTTTCCTGTGCTTGGGCCGTGCGCGCAGTCGAATCATACAATAAAAAAATTATTTTAGCGTCAAACCAACTATAGAAAATTATTCCATGAAAAAACAAATTATTCATCGCGATGGTACGCAGCTTGCTGCACCTTTTTCGCATTTACATCCGTTGCTTGCAAAAATATATGCAGCGAGACAAATTCAATCAGAAAATGAGCTGGAGCGCGGTCTCGAACATTTATTGCCATATCAATCGTTGCTGGGGATTGATCAGGCAGTTACTTTACTGACAGAGGCAATCGTTGAAAAACAACGCATTTTAATTGTGGGCGATTTTGATGCTGATGGCGCAACTAGCACCGCTGTTGCCATACGAGCGTTGCGTAGCTTTGGGGTAGAAGAGGTGCAATTTTTGGTGCCCAATCGTTTTGCATTTGGCTATGGGCTCACGCCAGAGTTAGTGGCGGTTGCAAAAAATTTCAAACCAGATTTAATCGTCACTGTTGATAATGGTATTGCGAATCATGCAGGTGTTGCGTCCGCAAAAGCAGAAGGAATGAAAGTATTAATTACAGATCATCATTTATCTGCTGACACACTTCCTGAAGCAGATGCGATCGTCAATCCCAACCAACCGGATGATTTATTTCCCAGTAAAAATTTAGCCGGTGTTGGTGTGATTTTTTATGTCATGCTTGCTTTGCGCCGTCATCTTCAACAAATCAACTGGTTTGAAGAGAAAAAAATTCCTGAACCAAATATGTCAAAATTATTGGATTTAGTAGCGCTCGGAACAGTCGCTGATTTAGTGCAGCTTGATCATAATAATCGTATTTTAGTTCATCAAGGATTGAGACGCATTCGTGCTGGACAATGTATTCCAGCGATTGTTGCTTTGTTGGAATTATCCAATCGAGATTTTACACGGGCTGTCGCAACTGATTTAGGTTTTGCAGTCGGCGCACGTTTAAACGCAGCCGGACGTTTGGATGACATGTCATTAGGAATCGAATGTTTGCTGTGTGATGATTCGCATCGTGCGCGTGAAATGGCACGCACGCTTGATGGATTAAATGAAGAGCGCAAAAGCATTGAGCAAGATATGCAAATGCAAGCGCTGGATGCGCTAAATCAATTAAACACAAATTTGCAAGGTGAATTACCGCGCGGATTATGTTTATTTGATACATCATGGCATCAAGGTGTCATAGGAATTCTTGCTTCTCGCATTAAAGAACGTTTTAATCGTCCAGTGATTGTATTTGCACCTGGCCACGATGGTGAATTAAAAGGTTCTGCTCGCTCAATTTCAGGATTACATATTCGCGATGTATTAGCACTCTTAGATGTAAAATATCCAGCGATGATTAAAAAATTTGGCGGTCATGCGATGGCAGCGGGATTAACGATTGCAGAAGAATTATTTAGTGATTTTGTAAAAGCGTTTGATGAAGTCGTGTCATCACATTTAACAGAAGATGATCTTAAACATATTTTGTTAACTGATGGGCAATTAGCTACCGAAGATTTCAGTTTAGAAGTAGCAGCGATGCTGCGTGATGCAGGCCCATGGGGTCAAGCATTTCCCGAGCCATTATTTGATGGCACATTTAAAATTCTTGAACAACGCATTGTTGGAGATAAGCATCTCAAATTACGTCTTGGCAAAGAAAAGAAAATTCTTGACGCTGTTGCATTTTTTGTGAATCTAGATGAATGGCCTAATCATCGCTGTGAATATATGCGTGCAGTTTATCGATTAGATATTAATGAGTATAAAGGCAGAAGCAGCGTGCAATTGATTATTGAATATTTGGAACCCGTATCGATGTAACGCGGACACAAGTGTCCGCGAATATAAATGCTATCTTTATCTTTAAACGCGAATTCTGGTTAAGCAATTAAGCAAGATTGTTGTCATACCAGCC
>CAZKUQ010000047.1:0-13324 GCA_964555965.1 uncultured Coxiellaceae bacterium | reverse complement strand
GTTCGTTATTAGGTCGTGAACGTTTGCGAACGAAGAGGAGGTGTAAGAAAGTTGCAGTTCCTCAAGGTTTGTTGAAATGCAATTGTCACAGCGTACCAGAAATCAAGATTCCAACACTTCTGTTGCCGCATCATCAGGCTCAAGCTTTTCTGCGATTAACGTGTACATCGTTGGTACGACAAATAAAGTAAAACAAGTGCCAACTGTCATACCAGATGCAATGACTAAACCAATATCGAAGCGGCTAATCGCACCAGCGCCGGTTGCAAGAATTAATGGCACAACGCCAAGTACCATGGCAACGGTTGTCATTAAAATAGGACGAAGTCTGAGTGTGGCAGCTTTCACAACAGCATCATGAATGCTTAATCCTTCGTGTTCTTGAAGTTGATTCGCAAATTCAACAATTAAAATGCCATGCTTACTGATGAGACCGATTAAAGTCACTAATCCAATGCCGGTATAAATATTTAATGTGGCAAGACCAAGATGTAATGGTAGTAATGCGCCAATCATTGATAAAGGTACGGAAATCAAAATAATAAATGGATCACGAAAACTTTCAAATTGAGCTGATAAAACCAGATAAATCACAATGAGCGCAAAAAAGAAGGTATATAACATCGTTGAGCCTTCTTGTACTACTTGACGAGATTGTCCAGCATAATCATAACTAAAACCTAAGGGAAAAATTTCATTAGCTTGTTTGTTTAAAAAGGCTAATCCTTCAGGAATAGATCGGCCTGACGACATGACGGCCGAAAAAGTGGCTGAATTAAGCTGTTGAAAATGATAAAGCTCATTTGCTTGCGTCATTGTTTGCAAAGTAATCACACTAGACAATGGTACGCTATCGCCGTTTGCAGTGGTGACATAATAATTATTAAGTTTTTCTGGATTCAAACGATCAACTTGGAATACCTGAGGTATTACTTTATAACTTCTGCCATAAACGCTAAATCGATTGATGTAATTTTCTCCCAAGAGCGATGCTAATGAATTACCAATATTCTCCATGTTAATTCCCATGCTGCCTGCTTTATCTTTATCAATGTCAACTTCTAGAATGGGTTTTTCAAATTTCAAATCGGAATCCATATAAGCAAATAGACCACTTTTTTGAGCAACCTCTTCTAACTTTTGCAGAATTTGATAAATCACTGTGAAATCTTCTGTCGAGGTAATCACAAATTGGATGGGTAATCCGCTTGCAGTGCCAGGAAGAGAAGGCAGTGGAAAAGCAACTGCTTTTATTCCAGCAATCTTTGATAATTTTGGTTGTATTAACTCTAGTATTTCTTCTTGTGATTTGGATCGCAGGTCCCATGGTTTTAAAATTAATCCGCCAAACGCGCTATTTACTGCGCCGGCGCCGTTGACCGTAAAGTAGTCTTCTGTTTCAGGAATACTATTTGCAATCGGTGTTAATTGGTCGGTGAATTTTTCTGTGTAATGTAAGTTTGCATACTTAGGTGCTGTCATCGACATGAAAATAACACTTTGATCTTCATCAGGTGCAAGTTCAGTCGAAGTGGTAAGTGCAATCAGAATGCAGCCAATTAACATAATAACAGCGAACATAGCTGTTACATACGGATAGTTTAAGACAGTTAATAAATAATAAGAATATGCGTTTTTTAATCTATCAAATAATGAATCAATATAAACAACTAAACGTTGATGCATCATAGCGGAACTCAAAATTTTCGAACACATCATCGGTGAAAGCGTTAATGCAATGACACCAGAAAGAATGACAGCAAAAGAAAGTGTAAAAGCAAATTCTTTAAATAATGCTCCAGTTAATCCTGTCATAAATCCAATGGGTGCATAAACTGCAGCAAGCGTTGTTGTCATGGTGATGATCGGTGTTGCGATTTCTCTAGCACCTTTCATCGCTGCTTCATAAGGAGTGAGTCCTTCTTCGATATGGCGATAAATATTTTCGACAACGACAATAGCATCATCTACTACTAATCCAATCGCAAGTACCATGGCTAATAAGGTGAGAAGGTTAATTGAATATCCCATACCATACATTAACGAACAAACACCAATCAGAGAAAGCGGAATAGTGACAACAGGAATACTAACCGCTTGTGCGGCACCAATGAATGCAAAAATAACTAATATCACAATGACAGTTGCTTCAATGATACTGCGTATGACTTCATGAATAGAGCTGCGAATATATTCTGTGCTATCGTAAACAATTTTGCTATTTAATGAAGGAGGGTAGTTGTTTTGAATTTCTGGCATCAATTGTTTAATGCCATCAATCACCGCTAATGGATTGGCAGTTGGTGACGCTTTAATACCAATAAACACTCCATTTTGGCCATTAAACTTAACGGTGGAATCATAATTTTCTGAGCCATATTTTGCTTGGCCAACATCTTTAATTCGAATTAATGTGCCATTTTCATTTTTAATGACGATATTTTCAAATTGTTTTGGTGTTTCTAAATTTGTTTTAGCAATGATATTAAATAAAACATATTTACCTTTGGTTTGTCCGGCAGCAGTTTGAAAATTTTCTCTTACCAATGCAAGATTAATATCTTGCGGTGAAATGTGGAGTGCAGCCAGTTTATCCGTGTCTAACCAAATGCGCATGGCATAGGTTTTTCCACCAAGAATTTCAGCATCAGCGACACCTTCTACTGTTTGTAATTTTGGTTGTATAACACGAGTAAGATAATCGGTGATTTGTTCATTGCTCATTTCATTGCTGTTATAGCTGATATACATTAAATCGCTGGTGCCGCCAGTTGATTTTTGGATGACTGGTTTTTCACTTTCTCTTGGTAATTGATTTGTCACTTCAGCAACTTTAGCCATGATGTCAGTCATGGCCACATTGGGGTCATAGTTTAAATGTACATAAGCAGTGATAGTACTTAAACCCTCTACGCTTTGAGATGTCATGTAATCCATACCATCAGCGCTTGCAATTGATTTTTCCAAAGGCGTTGTAATAAATCCTTGAATGAGATCAGCATTGGCGCCAGGATAAGACGTGGTAACAGTAATGATACTATTATCCATTTTAGGGAATTGGCGTAATTCCATTGTCGACAATGCGCGTAGACCAAACAATAAAATCATGAGACTGACAACGCATGCCAAGACGGGTCTTTTGATGAATAAATCTGTGAATGTCATTTTATAATCTCACGTCATTATTAATTTCAACGCGCGCATTATTTTGTAATTTTAATTGACCAGAGGTGACAATTTTTTCATTTGGTTTTAAGCCTTCAATAATTGACACTTCATCGCCACGGCGATCACCCACTTTGACATATTCACGTTGCACAGTGAGATTTTTATTTTCATCTTCATTGATTACATAAATATAATCACCGCTTAAACTATATGACACAGCTGTTTGCGGGATGACAATGACATCTTTTTTTGTCTTGAGCCACACTTTTGCTAACGCAAACATTCCAGGATAAAGTTGATATTGCTCATTTGGAATGGTTGCTTGAATTAAAATATTACGCGTGGTTTGATCCACTTTCGAGTTGATAGCAGTGACTTGGCCAGACACTATTTTGCCGCTGCCAAGATTCACAGTGATATCGACTTGCTGGCCAATATATAAATCAGAAAGATATTGTTCTGGCAAGGTAAGGTTTACATATAAAGGATTAAGCGATTGCAATGTCACCATGTTTTGTCCTGGTGATATGTATTGACCCAAGTCAATCAAACGAATTCCCAGTCTTCCATCAAACGGCGCAGTAATCGTTTTTTGTTTTATTTTCGCAAGTGCTGACTCAACACTTGCTTCTGCTTCTAATAATTCAGCATAACGTGTATCAAGCGCGGCTTTAGATGAGACTTTTTTTGCATAAAGCGTTTTATCTCTTTCATAATTAATTTGAGCTAACTGCAAATTTGCTTGATTACTTTTTAATTCAGCTTCTTCGACACTTGTATCGAGCGCTAAAATTATTTCGCCTTTTTTAATTAGTTGTCCTGAATTAAAATTAATTTCTTTTACTTTTCCGGACACTTCTGCCGAGATATCAACGCCATTAATTGCGGTGAGCGTGCCAACAGATATGAGATATGATTGCCATGTTTTGGTAGCTGTCGTTGTTGATGAAACGGTGATAGCAGGTGGTTGATAGTGTGCCATCCCCCACATCATCATGAGCTTTTTAATCCCATACCAGCCAAAGACTAAGGCGAAAAAAATGGCAACATAAAAAAGCATTTTCTTCATAGCAGGTGAAAATTCAATTGATTTCATGCAACAACATCCTTGTGCCTAAATGTATTTATGACATTGTTTTATCAATAACTAAAAATATGGCGCTAGAGCCTCGTAATACATTTAACAAAACTGATTTTTCCGCTTTAGCAGTTGCTGCTTTTAATTCTTCGATATTGGTAACAGGTTCTTGATTCACAGAAGTAATGACATCGCCTGGCCGCAAATCAGATTGCCAAGCATTGCTATCTTGCTGCAGTGATACCACCAAAACACCATGCACGTTACCATGAATTGGGCTTAATAAACTAAAATTTCTCAATCCAACGCCATATAAAAATGGATCACTTTGTTGAATTAATTGCAAACGTTTTTTGGGATCTGATAGCGTCACATTTAACGAAAGTTGTTTGTTTTTTCGTAAAACAGTGAGATTAATTCTTGAATCAACACGCAAGAATCCCACGGTATTAATCACATCACTTGCGTTTTTAATGTCAGTTCCATTCACAGACGTGATGATATCACCAATTGATAAACCTGAAATCTGTGCAGGTGAATTTGGTAATACTTGTGTAATCGCCGCACCTTTTGTGATGTCTATATTAAAAGCTCGAGCAAGATCAGGTGTAATATCTTGTGTGCCAATGCCAAGCATGCCGCGTTTAACGTCACCATATTGAATTAACTGATTCATGATGCTTTTTGCCATGTTTGAGGGAATCGCAAAACCAATGCCGATACTGCCGCGATCAGGCGCAAGAATAGCTGTGTTAATTCCGATTAATTGTCCTTCCATGTTGATAAGTGCGCCGCCTGAATTTCCAGGATTAATCGGGGCATCGGTTTGAATAAAGTTTTCATAATTTTCTATGCCTAAAGTCGTGCGGCCAAGTGCACTAACAATGCCGGAAGTAACGGTTTGATTGAGTCCGAAAGGGTTGCCAATCGCTGCAACAAAATCACCGACTTTTAAATTATTTGAATCAGCTAATGGAATGGCTGTTAAATTTTTTGCGCGAATTTGTAGTAAAGCGATATCAGATGGTTTATCTTTCCCAATTAATTTCGCGACAAAATGACGCCCATCAGAAAGTGTAATCGTAATTGTTTGCGCATCGTTGATGACGTGCGCATTCGTTAGAATATAACCATTTTTTGCATCGACAACGACACCTGATGCAACAGAAACAAAGGTATCTGGTAATGGCTGATTGCTATCAGGATTGATGTTTCTTTCTTTTTGCAATTCGCGCAATGTATTGAAGTCTGTAATTTTGATTTGCGCACGAATATTGATGATAGCAGGCAATACATTCTGCAACATGGGAGCAATTGATGAATCAACAGGAGTGGCAGCATCACTCAATTGGGTACATAAGATGATGGTGATTAAGAAAAATGATTTAAATAAATTTAAAAATATTTTTTTCATAAAACATCCTTCTTGCATTTCTGACGATGGATTCCCACTTTCGTGGGAATGACATATTAGTCAGTGGTGAGCTACATTTTCATTCGTTTTCAAAAATCCCCACATTAGCCCTGCGTCATCCCCGCGAAAGCGGGGATCTATTTTTTCCCGGCAACTATATAAAATATTTTACCATTATTTTGAATGGGATGAATCACTAATCCATATCAAACTAGCCATTCTTCCTGAATTTTGCTGCTCACGCCGATAAGAATAAAACAACTCGGATTGAGTATAGGTGCAATAGGTGCCCCCATAAATTTTATTAATTCCTTGTTTTTGCAAGCGCATTTTGGCAAGCGCATAAAGATCAGCAAGCCATTTATTTTTTGTATGGGATTTGAAAGCGAGTTCTGCTTCAGGATGAGCCTGTGTAAACGCCTCATAAACATCGATTCCCACTTCAAATTTTTGTGGGCCAATAGCGGGGCCAAGCCAAACTAACAGCTTTTCAGCAGGTTGCCGCATGGCTTGTAAGGTGGATTCGATAATCCCATTAGCGAGTCCTCGCCATCCAGCATGAATGGCGGCGACTGCTTTTCCATCTTCATGACAAATTAAAATGGGCAAACAATCTGCTGTTAATACGATGCAAATTTGATTTGATTCATCAGTAAAAGTAGCATCAGCGTCAGCATCTTTATTCTGAGAAATCGCTTTAACAGCAATCGTACTGTGGGTTTGATTAAGCCAGAGGGGATCGTTCGGTAAAGTGTATAAATCAGTTAATTGTTGTCGCACGATGGGATCTTTCGTGGAAGCTTGTGGGTCTCCCCAACATGTTTTAAGGGTTGTGATCGCTTTAATATTGGCGGGAGCAGGCCAGTCTGGTTGAATATATTTCATTTGTTATGTCCTTTGGTATCTGCGCGCAACGCTTCAACTAATACTTGCATATCGTCCGGTAACTCTATCTCAAAACTCACAAATTCATTTGATAACGGATGGATAAATCCCAGTCGAAAGGCATGTAATGCTTGACGTTTAAATTGCCGCATTAATTGAATCAACTCGGTAGACATGCCTTTCGCCAGTTGTACTTTACCGCCATAAGTTGGATCACCAACGATAGGATGCTGTATATAAGCCATATGTACGCGAATTTGATGAGTGCGACCAGTTTCAAGTTTAAGCATAAGCCGCGTGTGGGCGCGAAACTTTTCAGCAATGCGATAATGTGTCACCGCCTGTCTTCCTGTTTCAACAATCGCCATACGTTTTCGCTCAATCGGATGTCTGTCTATCGGTGCATCAACTGTTCCGCCGCTAATCATCGCCCCATAAACAACGGCTTGATATTCACGCTGAATCGTTCGATTTTTAAGCTGTTGCGATAAATGTTTCAGTGCTTCCGCAGTTTTTGCAATCACAAGTAATCCAGAAGTATCTTTATCAATGCGATGTATTATTCCTGCTCGTGGTAATAATTTTAATTGTGGCGCGTGATAAATCAGCGCATTTAACAAGGTATTATTTTTATTGCCCGCGCCAGGATGAACAACTAAGCCAACCGGTTTATTTATGATGATAATAGCTTCATCTTCATAAACAATTGGCAAAGGAATTTTTTGCGCTTCCCAAGTTGGGTCTATTTTTCGCTCAACATCTACTGTGATGACTTCATTGCCCTTGATTTTAATTTTGGCCTTAGTGTGTTTTCCATTCAGCAAAATATTGCCATCTTCAATCCAAGATTGAATTTGCGTGCGCGAATACTCCGGCATCAGTTTGGCTAGAACTTGGTCTAACCGCTCTTGCGCGAAATTTTCTGGAATGATTAATTGGTGATGAATTTTATCTTGCATAGCAAAGCGAATCATGACAGAAATGTGTTTTTGTCTCAATATGTATAGGCATCTTATTCACTCTAGTTTACAATGCACGACAATTTAAAAGAAAGGTGAGTGTTCATGAAAAATAATGTCATTCTCATTGCGCTGACAGCATTATTGGCAGGTATGTTATCTGCCTGTTCGACGTCAACAGACCCATCTGAAGCGTACAAAGGTGAGACACCACAACAAATTTTTAATCGTGGCAAATCAGCATTACAAGATAAAAGCTATACGGAAGCTACCAAACGTTTTGAAGCATTGGATGTCCAATATCCTTACGGAGCAGAAACTGAATCAGCACAGCTTTATATTATTTATGCCTATTACATGAAAGAAGATTATGCATTAGCTTCAGCTGCTGCCGATCGATTTATTCGTATTCATCCAACCAATCCAAATGTTGATTATGCTTACTACATGCGTGGTATGTCAGATTATTATCAAAATCTTGGTGTGATCGAACGATTTTTCTCAATTGATCTTGCCACACGTGATTTAACCCAAGTTCAAAAATCTTATAATGATTTTAATGAATTAGTCATGCGTTTCCCAAACAGTCGATACACACCAGCAGCACATCAATATCTCATTTATTTACGCAACATTATGGCTGATCATCAATTAGAAGTGGCGCAATATTATTATGATCGTAAGGCGTACGTAGCAGCGGCAAATCGAGCGGCTGTGGTTGTGTCACATTATCAAGGTGCTCCAGCAGTACAAGATGCTTTGGTCATCATGGTAAAATCATATCGCCAATTAGGATTAAGCAAATTAGAACAAGATACGATGACTGTCATTCATTACAATTATCCTGGTATGAATTTGCCGTAGTTTTTTTTATGTCATCCCCGCGTAGCGTAAGCGGGGATCTCAGAATTCTTCAGGAGATTCCCGCTTACGCGGGAATGATAAAGAAAACCGGGAATGACAAAGAAATCAAAGCATCACCCCTTAAATCCATTTGTATTCGGATAACGCCAGTCTTTGCCAAATGATTTGTGATTGATACGCGTTCCTACTGCTGCTTGCTTACGTTTATATTCATTTCGTTTGATGAGCTGCACGACTTTGTTAACAATATCAGCATTAAATCCAAGTGCGATGATGTCATCTATTCCTAATCCTTGGTTTAGATAAGCTTCAAGAATTTGATCTAATACAGCATAGGGCGGTAAAGTGTCTTCATCTTTTTGATCGGGTGCTAATTCAGCGGTTGGAGGTCTTTCAATCGTGCGTTCAGGTATCACAGGATTTATTTGATTACGATACTTTGCGAGCTCATACACCATGGTTTTAGGCACATCTTTTAGCACAGCAAAGCCGCCTGCCATATCTCCGTATAAAGTACAATAACCAACCGCCAATTCACTGCGATTACCCGTTGTTAGTACTAAGTTGCCATATTTATTTGACAACGCCATTAATAAAATACCGCGACAACGAGATTGAATATTTTCTTCGGTCACTTCAGTTTTTTTATCAGAAAATATCGGTGCTAACGTTTCAAGCAAGCTAGAATAAGCAGCTTCAATTGATAATGTGTCATGTTTAACTCCCAATGCGTTGATTAACGCAATAGCATCTTTATTGCTGATTGATTGAGTGAACCGCGATGGCATTAAAATTGCGTGCACTCGATCACTGCCAAGTGCATCTACGGCAATTGCTAATGTTAATGCTGAATCAATGCCGCCAGATACGCCAACTAATACACCAGGAAAATGATTTTTATTAATGTAATCGCGCACACCTAGCACCAATGCTTGATAAACTCGTTCAATGACAGAAGGAATTTCAATCGATGAGCGCGTAATCGTTGTTTGTGTTGTTGAAATTTCAAAATCAACCGGTAACAATGTTTCGTTAAAAAATCCAGCATGAGACATCAGTTCACCATTTTCATTGATGACCATAGAGCCACCATCAAACACTAACTCATCTTGACCGCCAACATTATTCACATACACAATGGCAACACGTTCTAATTTCGCACGTTTATTGAGAACAGTGATGCGTTCTTCATGTTTGTTTGATTCAAAAGGCGATGCATTTGGCGATAAAATAATACGTGCACCAAGTGCCGCTGCTTGTTGAACGGGGCCTGGAAACCAGAGGTCTTCGCAAATAACCAATCCTGTTGGAATGCCATTAATGGGCACCACACATGGTGTGTTATTTGGAATGAAATAACGATCTTCATCAAATACGCCATAATTAGGCAAATATTGTTTTGCATATCTACCTAATATTGCACCATTAAAAATCAACGAACATGAATTTAATAATCCTTGCGAGGTTTGTTGCGGATGACTAATGAGCGCATGAATTCCTTTTATTTCGTCAATAAATTTTTGTAATGCAATTTGTGCGTCCTGCAAAAAAGATTTACGTAATAATAAATCCTCGGGTGGATAACCGGTAATACCTAATTCAGGAAATACAATCACATCTGCTTTATATTCATCACGTGCTTTGATGGCTGCTTGAATATGCTTATTAATGTTGCCGTCTATATCACCAACGTGTAAATTTAATTGTGCCAGTACAATGCGAAGTTTTTTTGTCATGAGTCAACCTTCTAATTTAAAACTGCAAGTGATATTGCATGATTATTTTCAAGATATAAAGCATCATAATTAATATATTCATCGTTTAAGATAATTAATGCTAAATATTCTTGAGCTGATTTTTTTTCTACATCAACAATCGTACCAATGATTTTATTGTTTGCGCGAATAGTCATATTTGGTTTCGGACAAATGGTGCTGGTCAAACTAACAAGATGCAAATGATTTTTTAATTTTCCACGATATTCCATTCGAGCAATAATTTCTTGCCCAGTGTAACAGCCTTTTGAAAAATTAACGGCGCCAAGCTCTGGCAATCCAATTTCATGTGGCAAAAATACCTCACTTGTTTCAGGATAAATTCGTGGAATTTTCATTGATATTTCTTCTGCATGCCATTGTGCCAAGCTACTTTCAATAAAATCAGTTGCAAACTTTTTTGTTTTTTTTGCAATTATTTTTTCCTCACCCAACATGAGATATTGTTCATTAGAAATTTTAGCAAGATAAATTTGTTCGTTTACTAATGCGGATTTTTTTTGCATGGGATAATGCGTAAAATAGTTTGACAATATTTTTTCATCTTTTATGGTTAAGCCGACACTTTTCATTGTATCGCTTACATTAGCAATAGATGTTTGATAGAACACGGCATATTTTTTTAATGCTTTCATCGCAGTTTCAATCATGTCGCAGGCAAGGTGCAAATAATAATCGTTATTTATTTGTAATAAATAAAAAAAAGAAATGACTCGTCCTTGAGGATTACAATGTGCAGCAAAATTAAATTGATCTTCTGCGATGTCATCTAATTGACAAGTGAGTTGGCCTTGCAATAATTTTTTAGCGTCCCTCCCACTGATTTTGATTAATCCATGGCTTGTGAGCGGCGTATATTGATTAGTAGTCATCATTATTTTTTGCCAAAGTAAATCTTAATGAATCCTATTTTATCGCAAAAGGAGGCTGGAGTTATAGCCAAATTCAGCATAAAATCACCGAAAAGGGAAAATTCATGCATAAAAAAAAGACGGCATTAGTATTGGTTGATTTGCAAAATGATTTTTGTTTTGGTGGAAATCTTGCTGTGTCAGATGGAGATGCAGTCATTGCAATAGCAAATAAAATACAGCCATATTTCAAATTAATTGTCGCTACCAAAGATTGGCATCCGTTAGATCACATGAGTTTTGCATCCAATCATCCTGGCTACCAAGTTGGTGAGGTGATAGAAGTTAATCAATTATCTCAAGTATTATGGCCAAATCATTGTGTGCAAGAAACAAAAGGCGCTGAGTTTCATCCATTATTGAATCAACCATTAATCACTAAAATTGTTTATAAAGGCACTGACAAATCCATCGATAGCTATAGCGCATTTTTCGATAATGCTCATTTGCGATCAACTGGCCTTAGTGATTATTTGCATGATCACGGCGTGACTGATGTCTATCTGATGGGGTTGGCGACCGATTATTGTGTTAAATATTCTGCGTTGGATGCAGCAACGTTAGGTTTTAATGTGTATGTAATAGCAGATGGCTGTCGAGCGGTTAATTTGCAAGCAGAAGATGAGACGAAAGCATTGCAAGAAATGCGTGATCATGGCGTGACGATTATTACTTCTGATCAAGCCATGCAATGATATCAGCAGGTACTTTTGCATAACCATCAGCCCCCCACGCAAAGGGATCCTCATGCTCTTGAAGGTAGCCATACAAAACAATCAGTGTTTTTGTTCCAGCAGCACGGCTTGCTAGCGCATCTGTTTGGGTATCGCCTATATAAAGACAATTTTCTGGTGATTGTTTTAATAGCTCGCATGCATGAAGAATTTGATCTGGATCCGGTTTGCGTCGTGATAAAGAATCACCGCAAATAATGCATGCAGCCCGATGATCTAATTTCAGCGCTTTTAATAAATCAAATGTAAATCGACTTGGTTTGTTAGTGACAATTCCCCAGGGAATATTTTTATTTTCTAATTGTGTTAACACATTGTCTATTCCATCAAATAGCTTAGTGGTTTGCGTTAAACACACACGATAAAAATTTAAAAATTCATCTAATAACGTTGTGTATTGCGGATGTTCCTCGGTGACATCCATGCCAACTTTTAGCATGGCTTTTGCGCCATAACCAACATGTGGTCGTATGGTGGCAAGGGGAAGAGGTGGAAGATGATATTGCTGTCTTAATTGATTAAGTGCGTGTGCAAGGTCTTGCGCAGTATCGAGCAATGTCCCATCGAGATCAAATAAAACGGTATGAATGCGCGTCATATTTTTGTTGCGTGTAATAAATAATTAACGGAAAGATCATCGGTTAATTTAAACTGTTGCGAGAAGGGATGATAAGCAATTCCTTGCATTTCTTGCGTGTGAAGTTGCGAATGTCTTATCCATGAATTTAATTCAGAAGGGCGAATAAATTTTGCATAATCATGCGTATTTTTTGGCAATAATTTTAAAAAATATTCTGCACCTAAAATAGCAAACAAATAAGCTTTAGGGTGACGATTGATCGTTGAAAAAAATACATGACCGCCAGGTTTAAGCAAAGTAGCGCAAGCGTTAACAATAGCAGCAGGATTAGGCACGTGTTCAAGCATTTCAAGGCAAGTGACAACGTCGTATTTTTCTGCTCGCTCTTCTGCAACATCTTCTGCGGCCATACATAAATATTCGACGTTTTCTTTTGACTCAAGCAAGTGTAATTTAGCGACATCAATTCCTGCTTTGTTAAGATCAATGCCAGTGACGATTGCGCCACGATGAGCCATGCTTTCGGTTAGAATGCCGCCGCCACAACCAATATCAATCACAGTTTTGTTGGCAAGTGAAATTTTTTCTTCAATATATTGAAGCCTTAGCGGATTAATTTGATGTAAAGTCTTTAATTCGCCTTCCGGATCCCACCAAGTTGAAGCGAGTGAAGCAAATTTTGCTAATTCGTCTCGGTCATAATTTTTTGCTTTGTTGTGCATATGCTGGTTCCGTGATATTTCACGACATTTTGCGATATTTTGCCTAAATCTTCAATGATAAAAGGGATATTAATTCTTGTCGATCTGGGTTTTGCAGCATATTATCTATGGGACTTTGGCCATTTTTAGAACGCGAATTCTGGTTAAGCAATTAAGTAAGACTGTTGTCATGCCAGCGAAAGCTCACTAGTGTCTGGAATAATTTAGCCTGTCATGCCAGCGAAAGCTCACTAG
>CAZKUQ010000046.1:5094-13546 GCA_964555965.1 uncultured Coxiellaceae bacterium | reverse complement strand
GCGAAGGCCGGGATCCACTTTTCTAATTCCACTATTTTCAGACATTTTATTTTTAGTTTAATTATATTAATATGCAGTTCATTCATAACACTTTATCGTTAAAACATGCCAATTATTCAATTTCCTCAAGCGTTATTAAAATACACACAAAATAAATCGAGTGTGGAGATAAGCTGCCATTCGTTTTTTGAAATTAGCAATTATTTAAAAACATCTTATCCTGAATTGTATCAACTATTATTTAATCAACATGGGACACTACACTCGTTTGTAGTCATCTCTGTCAATGCAAAATTAATCCGAGCAACTGATCAGCTCACTTTAACTGATCAAGATGTGATTGGTATCATGCTGCCATTAGCAGGTGGTTAAATGCTATCTGCTTCACTATATTGCATAGGAATGAGTGTTATTTTTGTCATGCTGTAAGGAACGTCATCCAAATCATCTGGTTGAATTTCTTGTAAAAGTAATTCAGTTTGCTGTTCAGTCATTTTGTTCATGGTCGTTATTCCATTCTCATCACTGCGTTATTAAAGCATATCATGATTGATTCGACAACCTCACGCATCCCCGCACAAATGCACCCGCATCAGCAAATGGCTGATGACAGTCGCCATTTAAATTTTTAGTTAATGATAAATCTTCTTCTTGCATACGACGTGTTGATAATATTTCTCCATGCCGATCAGGTTTGCTATGAAAAAAATCAAATCTAACATTTTCTGCAATTTGACTCATGACGCCATGTTCAATATTTAATTTTTTACGTGATATTTCCTGCAAAAAAATATCCAAAATATGTTTGAGCTCTATTAAATCATACAAAATATTGGATGCTTTTCTCGAGCGTGGCGAAAATTCAAATGTGGTTGGGCATTGCAATGAATAATAAACGGGGTCACAATTTTTTTCATAATGAAAATAAACGGGATGCATCATGGTCGGTGCATATTTTTTTAAGCCATAACAATCGACATAAATTTTTTGTAATAATTCAACGGGGCCTGCGATATTATCTTTGGCAGCACCAAAACCAGGAATAGAGCCAACCGCCATGGTAATCAGATATTTCATGGTGTCCGCTAAATATGGATTTGGTTTCAAATTTCTTTTTTGTTGCACGCAAGAAAAAATATAATCATAAAAAACTTTGTTGCGCCAATAGGCAGAATTGCGCCATGCTTGTTCTAAAAAATAAATGTAAAGTGGTTGGAATGCTGTATCTGTTTTAATTTTATTGAGCCATGTACCGGTGAATAATAAAGCTTCCGTATGCCATTTATCATTTGTTTGATTGACAATCGTTTTAAATATATGCCACTGATCAATCATATTTTTTGGCGGCGGCAACCGCAAATTAAATTCATTGCGAAGTTTTTTATGATGGGTAAGATCACTGATGTTTGGAATCATCAATAAGGATCTTGCGCCAGCAGTTCCTCGCATCAATGGTGAGGGATGAAAAGTTGTTTGCGTCTCTAATCTTCCCCATAAAGCAAATATATCACCTGGCATAAAAAGGGCTTGAGGAATAATCCTATCGTCCGTTTCAATAAAAATTTCCATGGTATTTTTTAACACGATACCGGCGGGCGTTTCTGATCCTGCATAAGAAAAATCAGTTTGTAAGTTTTTTTCTAATCGTGAATCATCGAGTAAAACGAGTTTGCCATCAGGTGTTGGATAATAAAATTTGCCATCATCAATGGTTGCGCCAAATGGATATTTAACTAACCATAATGCCATGTCATGATCTGGTGAAAGTGAATCAATGATGTTCGCAAGTGTTGGATTAACAAGCTTTACTTTTTCTCGACAGGTTGCCCAATTTGTTTTTTTAAGCGAAGAAATGCAATTTGTCATGCGGTATTCATTGCTATATTGTTTGCTAATAACCATTTAAATAATGGGATGCTAATGAGTAATATTATTAGCGTGATTAACATGAGCAATGCAATATTGTTGTAACAATGAGCGTAAACTAACATAGAATCTTGCGCATTCATCATGTGTGATCCAACATAGCCCGCTAATGCGTCGGATAAAAAAGACATACCCATTAATGTGCCTTGCGCGTGCAATGGTGCGTATTCACTGACAATCGCCATGTGTGTTGGGAAAATGCAAACCACGCTCATGCCGAGTAATAAATTAGCGAGTAATAAAAAAATGAATGGATGTTGTGGATGTGAAAACAGCCAAGCAAATATCACAAAACTAAGACAAGCAAATAATAATCCACATGATAATTTAAATAACCAAGTAATCGCAAAAAATTGTTGGGTGAGATAATGCCAGCAGCGTGTTGCGATGGGGCTTAGTAAAAAAGCAAATAAAGCTTCGAGTGAAGCAAACGTGGTGGCAGGTATTTTCCAGTTTAATATCGTTAACGAAAAATTTTTTTCGATACCAATAATCATAGAGCCATTCACTTGAAAACTTGCCGCATAATAAAAAACGAGTAATAAACTTAATAACGTTAATCCAATGACTTTGTTGGCATCTTGATGTGAACTTGCGAGTGTAAGTAACAATAAAAATAATACCGATAGTAATGAAGCAAGTCCTAAAAAATGATTGCTTAAGATTGGATAAGCAAATAATAAGCTGATAGTGATGATGGTGGCGAATAAACCAAGCCAAAAGATGGATATTGGTAATATCGAAATAATGGTTGGTAATTGTTGATAATGAATTTTTTTGCGCTGCAAAATAAAAAATATTAATCCACTTAAATTACCAAGTGCGCATAACCAAAAACAATATTGCCAACCAATATATTTCGCCATTAAACCAAAAATAAATGGGCCTAAAATGGCGCCTAACATGATGAACATAAAAAATGTGTTATAACCATCTGATTTTTTATTGTCATTTGATGAATACAACATGCCAATGAGGCTGCTGATATTTCCTTTGAATAATCCAATGCCGCAGAGAACGAGTGAAAGACCAGCATATAATGCGAGTGAAAATTGAAACCCGAGTAACACATAACCTAATATCATCAAGCTTGAACCGATGATAATGCTGCGCTCAAAGCCTAAAATTTTATCGGCGCTACCCCCCCCATCACCGGGGTAATGTAGCCTAATGCTAAATACGTGCCCCAGAGGGCATAACTTTCAGTTGCCGAAAGTGAAAAGACTGATGTTGTGTATAACATCAGCAATGTCAGTGTGCCGCAAAAACTAAATCGATCCCAAAATTCAGCGAACGATAAAATAAATAATCCACGAGGATGTTGATCGGGTTGAGTCATTTTTGATTAACCATGAATGATCGAATTTGAAAAGTGGGGATGATGGTGCTTTGAGTGCGAGTTGTCAATATTAAAAATATTTTTGATTATTGTTTCGTCAACGTAAATGTCCTGAGGTTTGAGTTTCGGAGTGGCTGCCGGACCCCGCACAAATTTTGTGAAAATTCATTTGTACTGACTAGTTCAGTTAACAAAATTTTACGGGGTCCGGAATAATGAATTACCCAATCATTGCATTAACGATATTTTGGTCTTGTTTCTTCTTCCGCAGCCTTAACAGCTTCTTTTTGACCGCGAAATGAGGCATGTTTATCGGTTATTAAATCTGGATGTTTTCCTATTTGGCTGTCGAGTAAATTTTTTTGTGATGAAGTCACTTCCAGTTTGTAACCACTTTTATCATTCCAGCTATATCCTTTATAGGCGCAATAAATAGCAATTGCTTCTGCACAATCTTTAGAAGGAAAGCCAGAAGAAATATCAATAGAGCTGTGTGCATATGGATTTTTTGCGCGATGATTTTCGACAACTTGAATTGCCCATCTAAATACTTCGTCATTTGGTATAGATGTTCGAAATCCTATCATACCTGTTGTCGTTTTTTCATTACTAAAGTTACCACCAAAATAACAATCCGTGCGAAATTCTTTTTCTGTGGCATTGTATTGATGTATGGCTGTTTTCAATGCTGTTCCAGGTGTATCACTCTGCACTTCAATTTTGACAATGCGATCTGATTTGTCAGTTGATTTAATTTTCGGTGTACCGAAACTATCACGATCAGCAGGCTTACTGCTAACGTTACCAGCAGCTACAGGTGCTGGAGCAGTTGGATTAAAATAATTTTGTATTTTTGTTGCTGCATCTGCGGCATTAGTCACAGCGTTTGCATCAGTACCAAAAAAAGCTATTTTTTCAGCTCTAATCCCTGGTTTGCTTTTAATTTTTTCGATAACGTGGAGGAAGTTGTTTTTATATTTTTTCACTTTAGCAAGATCGTCACGTTCTTTATCGCTAAGTGGTTGGCGAGCCGTTAGGTATCTATCATACCTATTCAATTGGTCGACTTTTTCTTCACAAGCTGTTTTTATTTCATTCAAGCGTGATTGGCTTCCTTCAGCAGAATGGCGAATGATCTTGCGTTCATCCATATAATATTCAGAAAGTGCCCCAATATTATTTAAATTGTTTCGAACTTTATTCAGCTCGGTTATATCATCATCTGTTGTAGCCTTGTTGATGGCTAAATTTTTAGTCCCTTCAATTAAAGTATTAATTTCTTTGCTTAATTCGGCATGATCAGGATAATTATTTGGTATATTGTTTTTAAGTGCTGTTAATTCATTTTCAATTAAGCGATAAATTCTTGTTTGATCTAATCCAGTAGTCGCTTTATTAAAGTCAATAAAAAGCTGTTTTATTTCCTTTAAATTTTCTTTAAGCGGGCCATCAGGAAATGGTGGAGGTCCATCGAGCAAATTAGTAAATTTGCTGAGAGTAGCAACTTTAATTTGTTTTCTGCCTGGTGTTGTTGGAGGAGGACTGTCTTCTAATAAATCTGCAATCCACCCTTTAAAACTATCCAACTTAGCTTTTAAAGTTGCATCCATTGCCGCAGTAATCACCATGTTTTGCGCTTTGACATTAAGTTTGCCAATAGCCGTTTTAAGGTTTTCAATATTTACATCCGTAAGAATAACAGTTGGAGTATTTATTGTAAGGTCGTTAGTAAAATGATTAGTAAGAGCAGTAGTCAGTTCACCAATTTTAGTGTTTAGAGCTGTTTTTGCAGTTGAAAGAGCAGGATCAGTTGCAGCATATTGCAGATTATTAAATTCTGCCCGCACAGCAATAATCGCATCTCTTAATTTAGTAACCGGATCAACTGGTAAAACAGGAGGCACAGATGCAGCAGGGAAGTTTAGTAATACTTTATCTAACTCTTCCACAGCTAATCTCGCCACATTCGCTATTCTAACTGTATCTGAATTAAGCTGTGTGATTGCACTTCTTAACTCTTTTAATTTCTTGCCAATTCCTTCAGGTCTATTTGTTGCACCAGGCACAAGTCCATGTACATGCGTAACTAAATTATTGAGGAGAGGCGTAACAAGCACTGTACTTGGATCTGCGCGATGATGAAGATCAATCACTGCATTTAATTCATTAAATGCATTTACCATCTCCGCACGGGTAGTTGCTGTGTTGCGAATTGCTCCACCAGGCACAGCCGGATCTGGTAGATAAGCTGCAATTTTTGTTTCTACTTTTTCAATAGCGTTTTTTAAGTGTTGTGTTTCTGGGCTAAGCATGCCTGGTGCCGGCACTGCGAGTAGATTTTTTGCTGCAGTGAATTTTGCCTTAGCTGCTGTAAGATCGACTGGTGCTGGAAATGCTCGATGTATTTCTGCGAGTGCGGAAGAGATAAGGAGAGTATTACGTTGAGCAATAAGAGCAGTTTTAATGGCAGCCAGATCACCTGCTTTTAAGACATTATCATTATCAGTGTTACCGGTAAGATTGACACCACCAATATCGTTACCCAATTGCGTGAACATTGTTTGACGAAAAGTGTTGCCACCAGCAGCTGCAGGATCGATAGCAAGAATAGCATTAATTTTAGCGAGATCATTGATACCAGCAAAAGCAGCAATGACTTTGTCTTTGCAAAGATTGTTAAAAACAGACACTGCGTGCTGATAAACTAATTTCGCATCACTATCTATAAGACCATTAGCGTTATCAAGATTAACTAAATCTGTCGCAGCACCATTACCAAGTAATACAGCTTTTCTTGCATTGATAGCCGCACGAATTCGATCTCCGTTAGAGTCATCTACGCAAGTAGTAATAAATTGACGCAGATAATCAAAATTCTGATTATTAAGGATTATATTAATCTTTTGTAGATTTTGTGCTGACGACATAACTGCTCCTACTATTGGTGCTGGATTAATTTTAGGTTGCTGCTGTTGTGGTGGCTGTTGTTTTGTGGCTGCTGCTGTGGTGGCTGTTGTTGTTGTGGTTGCTGCTGTGGTGGCTGTTGTTTTGGTCTTCAATGGTTGTTCTTCTTCACTTTCTGATTCCTCTTCTAATTCTTTTAATTCTTTTTCAGGTTCTAATTCTTCTTCAGGTTCATTTTCACTAGTGACAGAAACATTGTCTTTTTCTTTAATCGGTTTTTCAGGTTGATTTTTTTGCTCACCTGTCATTTGTTTTAATTGTTCTTTTAAAGTTGGTTCGGGTTTATTATCAATTTGTTCAGTTGGTTTTTTAGGTGTAGCATCTCTTATTGTTACTTTTTCATTATAAAGATCCTTATTTTCATTTCGTAAATCAAAAATTAACTTATTTGATGTTGCGTCTTTTGGTAAGAGGTTCTTGAGTTTCCTAATAGCGTCATTTAGGTTAGATTGATATGTAGATACAAATTCTGGTTTGCATTCCATTAATGCTTTTCTGGAATAAATAACATCATTAATCGCTGAGGAAAGATTGGAATCGAGAGTGATAGCTAATTGGCTCAGACGATAATGTAATCCAACTTCATTAGCGTCAGCTATACCTTGATTAACAGGATGTGTTTCAATTCCTGCATGAACTTTTTGTAATACAGCTGAGGTAGCAGTAATCAATCCTCCATCAGGAAATGTATCGACTGCTTGCAAGTTAATTTGATTATTAGAACTTATATAATTTTCAACTTTAATAGGGTTAATTTTTTTGATGCTAGGAATTTGTAGCCTAAGGATGTTATCAATATTTTGTTGATTACTACTAACATGGATAACTTCACTAGGTTTATATTGCTGAATCGCTTCTGTAACAAGTGCTTGATAACTTTTCTTTGCATCACAATGGAACTGTAGCTGTGAGTTTGGTTTCAAACCAAGACCGTAATTTTCAGATTGTAAAAAAGATATGATTAATTCAGGATCCTTATTTCGTGAAACAATAACAACTTGATGGCCTTGAGCAATAATTTGTTGAATAGCTTCTTTCCAATTAGGAATGGCAAGTGAACCTTGTGCTTGTTTAATTAGATTTTGCCATTTTTCTGTAGGAGTTGATCCATTATTCTCTAACTTAAACTTCGTCAGCAATTCTTCAAAATCTAATATCACACATTTTTTTATTGACGTTGATACTGTTGCTTGTTGTGATAGTTTTCGTTTTTCTTCTTCAATTTTTCTATTTGCTTCTTCGAAGGGTTTAATAATATTTTCCTGAACATCTTTGATAGCTGCAGGGAGAATCAAATTATTAGTTATTGAATCCTGAATGGTAAGTAAGGTAGCTTCAGCATTACGTATAAAGATATCAAAATCACCAAGTACTTTTTCAAAATGTTGTTTGTTAGCGCGAATAATGGCTAATTTCTCTCGCCCTTCTTCTAACAATTTTTTTGGATCGTTTCCACTAAACATAAATTATATCCGCCACGCTGTAACAGCGTTATTAAATAAAATAAACTGGGTTCCGCACAAATTTTCATGATCATTCAGTGAATCTATCATTGACAGTGGCTGAAAATTTTGCGGAATGGCAATCCTCTTGCGATCATCGCAAAGAATAAATCGAACGTTATAATTCATAGCCGACAGCCATTCCGGGCGTGCATCCACCATTTCTTATATCCTCGTTTTTAATATATATACTTTATTTGACTAATTATATTAACAGTATAGCCACAAAATAATTAATATAACCTTATCTATGTTATTTATCTCAATCAATCTTTAGAATGTATTTTTCAATATCTTACAGTAAAAGTTGTCATTATTTGAACCATAATAAGAATCATTCTCATTTGTATTGACAGAAATAACTTAGAAGGGAATAATTGCCAGATTAAATAAAGGAATAAATATGAGAGTAAGCGACTTAAAAATTGGCCATCAAGCACGTGTGATTGGTATTGCAGAAGGTGAAGTTGTTTATCGTAAGCGGTTGATTGCGATGGGGTTAATTCCGGGTACCACTTTTACTGTATCGCGTATGGCACCTCTAGGCGATCCTATCGAAATTTTAGTGCGTGGCTTTGCCTTAAGTTTACGGAAAGCAGAAGCGAATATTTTGCACATTGAGTTGGTTTGAATAGTTGTCGTTTTCGCGAGTATAGTTGTCGTCTTTGCGAGTAGTTGTCATCCCCGCGAAAGCGGGGATCTTTGTGAGAATGCCAGAGAT
>CAZKUQ010000046.1:0-5079 GCA_964555965.1 uncultured Coxiellaceae bacterium | reverse complement strand
GCGGGAATGACGAAGAAAATGCGGGAATGACGAAGAAAACGCGGGAATGACGAAGAAAACGCGGGAATGATATGCGTGCGAAGGGCTGTTAGATAAAAAATAAAACGCTGGAGAAAAATGTCATGTCATCATGCTGTCAAGCAGCTAGCTCTTGCTGTGATGAAGTTATCAAGCCACAAAAATCATCGTTCACGATTGGATTGGTCGGCAATCCCAATTGCGGTAAAACAACATTGTTTAATGCACTGACTGGCGCGCGGCAACATGTTGGTAATTGGCCGGGTGTGACAGTCGAACGTAAATATGGTTATTTTTCTGAAGCAGGCGTGACAGTACAAGTCGCCGATTTGCCTGGCGTTTATTCATTAACACTCGCATCTGAAACAGCAGCGATTGATGAACGCATCGCGTGCGATTTTATTTTAGATCACGGCGCAGATGTCATTGTAAATATTGTTGATGCCAGTAATCTTGAGCGTCATTTATATTTGACGATGCAATTATTAGAAATGGGTGTGCCAGTGATTTTGGCACTCAATATGATGGATGTGGTGGAAGCGTACCACATGCAAATTGATATTGAAAAATTATCAGCAGAATTGGGTTGCCCGGTGATTGCATTAGCAGCAACAAAAGGCAGTGGCGTGCAAGGTTTAAAACGCACGATTGTGAATTTTCAAGCAACACCACTAGCTGTAAAAAATGCTAATACGACTGCGTCATTCCCGCAAAAGCGGGAATCTATTGTGATGGATCCCCGCTTTCGCGGGGATGACATGAGTTGCGGGGATGACACGAGTCGCGGCATTCAATATTCTGCTGAATTACAATCAGCTATTCACAATTTATCTTGTGTCATTACATCTGCTTCTAACGAATGGCTGGCGATCCGATTATTAGAAAACGATGTTTACGCGCAAAAATTAGTGACAAAAGAAATATTACAAAAAGTAAAAGAAGAACAACAAAAAATTCAAAATACATTAAATGAAGAAGCCGATATTTTATTTGCCGATGCACGTTATCGTTATATTGATGAGCTTGTGCAACAAACTGTGCAGCGTGATGTTGTGACGAAAACAACATGGACTGCGCGTATCGATAATATTGTGTTAAATCGCGTGTTAGGTATTCCGATTTTTCTTGGTGTGATGTATTTACTCTTTTTATTTTCCATTAACGTGGGCGGTGCATTCCAAGATTTTTTTGACATTAGCAGTCAAACTATTTTTGTTGATGGTTTTGCAAATTTACTAACAAATATTGGTATGCCTGCATGGCTCACGGTGTTGTTAGCGAATGGAATTGGTAAAGGGATTAACACGACAATCACCTTTATTCCTGTCATTGGTGCAATGTTTTTATTTTTAGCTTTTCTCGAAGATTCAGGTTACATGGCCCGCGCTGCCTTTGTGATTGATCGCTTTATGCGATTACTTGGGCTGCCAGGCAAAGCATTTGTGCCTATGATTGTGGGCTTTGGTTGTAATGTACCTGCTGTGATGAGTGCGCGCACTTTAGAAAATAAACGTGATCGCATTTTAACAGTGATGATGAGTCCGTTTATGTCATGTGGTGCACGCTTAGCGATTTATGCTGTCTTTACTGCGGCATTTTTTCCGCGCGGCGGTCAGAATGTTGTGTTTGCATTGTATGTTATCGGCATTTTAATGGCGATTTTCACCGGATTTATTTTGCGAACATCAGTGTTGAAAGGTGAAGCCTCACCATTTGTGATGGAATTGCCGCCATATCATTTGCCGCGCATGAAAACATTAATGCTGCATGCATGGCAGCGTTTGAAAGGTTTTGTGTATCGCGCTGGCAGGTTGATTGTGCCAATTTGCGTGTTGATTGGGGTGCTGAATTCACTAAATATTGATGGCACGATGAACACAGGCGATGGTGATGCGCAATCAATTTTGTCATGGATTGGACGTTACGCGACAGTCATTTTCGCACCGATGGGCATGCAAGTAGATAATTGGCCAGCAACGGTTGGATTAGTCACTGGTATTTTAGCGAAAGAAGTAGTGGTTGGAACACTTAATACTTTATACACACAAATGGGACATTTTGTTTCAGCCAATTCTGGCGATGCGTTTTCATTATGGGCAGGGTTACAAGAAGCATTCAAATCTATTCCAGAAAATTTATCACAATTAAGCAGTGCGTTTAGTAATCCAGTGTTAGCGAAAGCGCCCATTCATTCGGTGAATCAAGGTGTGTATGGATTGATGTATCAACAATTTGATGGGCAAATTGGTGCATTCGCTTATTTATTATTTGTGTTGTTATATTTTCCCTGCATTTCAACGACTGCTGTGATGTTGCGCGAATTACATCGTGGTTGGTCAGTGTTTTCTGCGATTTGGATGACAGGTGTTGCGTATTGCACGGCTGTTTTATTTTATCAAGCGGCGACTTTTGTGCGACATCCTTATTCATCTGTAATATGGATGATGAGTATTATCGCGGTTTTTTCTCTGACTATTATCGGCACACGTTGGTTTGCTGCGCGTGATAATCGCATTGTCTCATCGCCATCTTTAGCAATGGGAAAAACAGCATGAATTTACTCGCCATCAAGCAACACATGATGCAAGTGAAGATAACAACATTAGCTAGTTTGTGTAGTGTATTTCGTGTTGATATAGATACCATGCGTTGTTTGCTGCGTCATTGGATGTGCAAAGGGAAAATTCGTCAATGTACGAAAAAACCGGAATGCGGTAGTAAATGTTTTCAGTGCCCTACCTCAACGATTGAGTTGTATGAATGGGTGGAGTGTTAGTTGAGTGTGGTTTTTATGGATATTTTTAGATGCCAGCTTTCGCTGGCATGACATCGAGAAGTGATTGCATAATCAGATGCCAGGTTTCACTGCCATGACATGTGTTGGCATTGGATTTTGAGTGTTTAGTTTAAAGAATATGTATATATTCAAGAGATTATATTATCTAATGCAAAAACACACAAAATCCATTTAAGGAAGAAATAATCTTCGGTAAGCTATACTGAAATTAGCATATAAATGAAAGGTTAAATTATGGAAGCACCAATCAATATCAAGCCTATTCCAGCACAAGTTATTAACGAACAAGCCTCCTATGGGGCATTCGACTTAAAAGAATTTTTCCAAGCAACAGATGGGATGGAAAATGTTCAATTTAGTGCGGAATTATCGAGTGGAACTGCCTTACCAAAGGGATTAATTTGCACAGCAGATGGAATTTTAACCGGCATCCCTGCGAAAGGAACGGAAGGTTTACATGAAGTAATTATCACGGCAACAAATGCAGCTGGTACGGCGCGAGCAACGTTTACGTTTACAATAAAACCAACCATCTCAACTGATATTGGTTATATTGATAAATTAAAAGCGCAAGTGTGGCAAGCATTAGGGCAAAATCAACCTATACCTGAATTACAAGAATTATTAGATCGTGCAGTGTCACCGCTTGATATTTATTATTTATTAGAACGTTGGGGAACACTCACCGTTTATGATGCGTTTAATTTAGATCCGCCTGGCGTGAAAACTGAATTAAAGTTAGCGGGACAAAGCCAGCATTTTCATGTGTATGATCGCGGCAGTTGTTTGGTTGCTGTCCCTAAAGATTTATTTTCATTAACACGTACATTAGAAGATGGTTTGCAAACCGTGCGAGCGATGATGCGAGAAATATATCAACGTGGTTGGACAGTGGAGTTAGTGGGATTTGATAAATACCGTCGTGTTGCATGGAATGAGTTACAACATTTAGGTGACAAATATAGCAAGCATTTAGATGTGATTAATTACAATCCGAGCTTACAAGATGTTCAGCTTTATTCTGCACAAGCTACATTAATGAATATGAATGTTTCATCCACACCGATGGATGAGTAAATATAAATTTAGAAGGTAATATCATATGACGATGAGTGATAGAAGTGAGAGAGATAAAAGAGAGGCTAATCAGAAACAATATGATGAACACTGTATGGCTGCTGCCTTGGCTTATCGTTTTTCACGCAAAATGCCTAGTGATTTTAAATGGATTGGACATGCTGATGATGACAAGATTGAAAATAAAGATGGTCCTTATTTAAGTTCATCATCTACAGATGGATTATTAAAGCCTGGTCGTTATCATGCTTCTACGGATCAAGGTGGTTCAGTCGATATTCGTCTAAAGAAAAATGAGGATGGTAGTTACACTGCTTATCCTGTGCCTCAAGCAAAAGATTATGAAACAGATTATAGCAAAACCATGGATTTATTAGCTTCCGGACGTGGAACAACAACTATTCATATTAGTTTTGCTAGTCCTAAGGAAATGAGTAAAGAAAATTTAATCGAAAAAGTTACCACGTTAATGCGTTTAGCTGAAAAAAAAGGATTGGATGTCGAATTTGATCCGGCCTTAAGAGATGCTATTGATAAATTAGATCGAAAAGATGCAGATAAAATTTTGGATGCAAAAAAGAAATTGACAGTAAATAGATTGGTTAATGACGTATATGTGAATGTAGGTAAAACAGCTACATTTGATAAATATGCTACTGAATTAGATAAGCCGAAGAAGTTAGATACATCTACTCCTGATCGATTGGTAACCGCGAAAGCAGACTTGCCGTCTAGCACTTATGCAGGTGCTACTACTGATGAAGCTAAACTAGCTAAAATCGAAGAACAAATGAAAGCGATAGATGAACGATCAGCCTCTGCAAATAAGGCAATGACAGAATTGAGCAGTCAAATTGGCGCTTTAAAAAATATTTGTGACGATCCAAACAGTATTTTGCATGGCAAAAAAATCAGTGAATTACAAACTCGTTGGCAGTTATTTAAATCTTGGTTTAAAGAATCTTCAATTGACAAACCCGAGGAAAAAATTAATCGCTTGAAAGCAATGCATCAGGATGCAAAAGGTGCGGATGCTAAAGCAAAATTAATGACATCTCTCGATAATGAATTAAAAGATTTGAAGGTAAGACAAGAAGTGTGGAAAGATGAACTTAGAACGATCAAGGATAAATTAGGAACGACGCAGGCAGATACTAAGCAGCTAGAAAAAATAAATGCTATGTTAG
>CAZKUQ010000045.1:0-13593 GCA_964555965.1 uncultured Coxiellaceae bacterium | reverse complement strand
CTTTCGCGGGAATGACACGATCGCGGGAATGACACGATTTTTGACACGCGCTTTGTGCAAACTCAACGAGGTGAGAGAAAAGCATGAAGATAAAAATTTTTTCCAGAGTTTTTTTGTTTAATTTTTTATTTGTTGCGAATGTTTATGCAGCTCCTGCGGATGATTTATCAACTTTGTTAAATTCTGTGCGCACTATGCGTGCGAGTTTTACCCAAACGGTGTATGACAATCATGGCAAAGTGGCACAAATATCAAAAGGACAAATGGCATTACAGCGACCAGGAAAATTTCGTTGGGAAGTAAAAAAACCTATTCCACAAACAGTCATTGCTAATGAATCGCGTTTATGGATTTATGACCCAGACTTGCAACAAGTAACAATTCGCTCATTAAAAAAAGCAGCTGGTGATACACCTGCATTATTATTGAGTCATGTGGGCGTTGTCTTAGATAATGATTATAATGTGAAAACACTTAAATCATCGAATAATTTACGTTGGTTTGCTTTATTGCCAAAAAAATCTGACAACATGTTTGCAGTGATTCAAATGGGATTTACTAATAATGAAATTCGTGAGATGCGTTTGCAAGATCATTTGGGACATACCACAGCAATTAAATTTTTTAATAGTAAAATGAATGTTGTTTTATCATCTTCTTTATTTATTTTTACGCCGCCAGCAAATGTGGATGTGATTGATGAAACTCGCCGTCGATAAAAAATCTGCAGAATCTTTTCAGCCATTGGCTGCACGCATGCGACCACAAACGTTGGATGAATTTATTGGTCAAACTCATTTAGTTAGTCGCGGTAAACCATTGCGTCGTGCGATTGAACAAGGTGTTTTGCATTCCATGATCTTATGGGGTCCTCCTGGTACTGGAAAAACGACATTAGCACAATTGATGGCAGAGCAAACACATTCTCATTTTGTGCGCCTGTCAGCAATTTTTTCTGGCGTAAAAGATATTCGAAAAGTGGTGGATGAAGCAAAAGAAATTCGCGAAACATCACAACAAACAACGATTCTTTTTATGGATGAAATTCATCGTTTTAACAAAGCACAACAAGATGTTTTTCTACCATTTATTGAAGATGGAACGTTTATTTTAATCGGTGCGACCACAGAAAATCCTTCATTTGAATTGAATTCAGCATTGCTTTCTCGCGCACGCGTTTATGTATTAAAGCGATTAACTGACGAAGATTTGTTACAAGTTTTACAATCAGCATTAATTGATAAAGAGCGTGGTTTGGGCAATTTACCCATCAATTTTCCAGAAAATTTACGCCAAATATTAATTCATGCAGCCGATGGCGATGCCAGACAAGTGCTAAATTTGCTTGATATTATTGCTGAAGTTGCTGAAGCAGAAAGTAATGATTTTACTATCACTGAAACGTTGCTGACAGAAGTTTTACAAACCAATTTGCGCCGTTTCGATAAACAGGGCGAAGCATTTTATGACCAAATTTCTGCGTTGCACAAATCAGTTCGCGGCTCATCACCTGATGCAGCATTGTACTGGTTTTGTCGTATGTTAGATGGCGGATGCGATCCGTTATACATTGGTCGTCGTATTATCAGAATGGCTACCGAAGACGTTGGCTTAGCTGATCCGCGAGCATTAGAAATAGCATTGCAGGCATGCGAAGTGTATGAACGTTTGGGATCACCGGAAGGTGAGTTAGCGCTTGCTGAAGCCCTCATATTTATGTCATGCGCTGCAAAAAGTAATGCTGTTTATGTGGCTTATCACAATGCAATGCGAGATGCAAAAACGAATGGATCATTAGATGTGCCTTTGCATTTGCGCAATGCACCAACAAAATTAATGAAAAATTTAGGCTACGGAAAAAATTATCGCTATGCACACGATGAGCCAGAAGCTTATGTGGCGGGTGAAAATTATTTTCCAGAAGAGTTATCACCACGTACTTATTATTATCCCACTTCTCGCGGTTTAGAAATGAAAATCGCTGAACGATTGGCGTATTTTCGTTCACTTGATAAAAAATCTCGCGAATAAAATTCAGTCTATTAAATAATTTTACCCATTAAGAAAACCTTAAGAATAAATCATTATCTTCATAGATTGGGTATCTTCTCAATTGAGTTGAACCAAAAATATCATACACTCACGGAGGGGCTATAAAATGTTGATGAAGGATTTTATTTCACAATTAAAAGATAGTTTAAAAAATATAGAAGAATTAAATGCTCAGTCTTCACATGAAGAATTGGCAATGTATCTTCATCTTGAAGCAGCATTTACAGTAAGAGAATTAAAAAAATTATTAAAAAATTTTGAAAAAGATAATCGCGAGGCTAACCATGAGACATTAAAACCATTCATGGATTTTCTTGCAACACGATGGAATAGAATAAAAAACACAGATGCGATTTATAATATTAATCCGCATAGCTATGCTAATCGCCTTTGTAAGTGTTTGTCAGATAAATTGGAAATAAAAACAAATATCAATGCATTAAAATTATTGATGCCAACATTAAAAGAATTTAACGATTTATCTTTATTGAGATTAAATGAATGGGTATTAACGGATGATAATGATTACGGAATTATTGTGGCAGACTCAATTAATAATCTTGAAGACAATCAAGAAGAAAAAGGCAAATTAAAAATGACCTGTCAAGTGAATGGATTTAAGCGTAAGTTATCTAACACAGAACAGGAACGTATCACCAAACACTCTGAGGTAGCAGAAAATTATTACAAATTAAAGTCTGATCCAAATTCAACAAGTACCATCATTTCTAGAGCTAAAAAAGGTTTAAGAATAGCACTTGACCAACAACCCGAATATATTGTGCGTGCAACTTATGGTGAATCAGGTTTGCAGTTACTTAAAAAAAGCGTGTTAAACAATATTGATAAATGCTTCAAGGATCGCCAACAATTTTTGACTTTTCTGCGCAAACAATTTGATAAAAATAAATGGATTTCATTTATTGATAGTTGTGATAAAGACGCATTCGAACAGTTATTTTTGGAAGGAAAATATAATGATAAATTTGCGCAAGTAGCAAATGATCCAAAAATGATGGAAGGTGATGTTGAATATAAACGCGCAGTTAGAACTTGTTTGTTAGAAATTTATAAACGTGATCGAGAGCCAAGACCAGAATATGAAACTTATACTGGGATGGCGGTTGCTCAAACGGGATTGTTTGTGTTTCCTAAAACAAAAAAATTAAATGTTGTTGATCGCTATCAAGCTCATGTGTTAACAGCAAAAAAACCTGAAGAATTTAATACATTTTTAGAAAACAATCCGGATTTAATGGGACTAACATTAGGATATCCAACAGGTCCGCTTTTTAGTGGAGATTTAGGTTTAATTGCTAAACCACATAAAAAAGAAGCTGATGAAGTAACAGCCACACAAAAATTAGAAACTGCTGCAAAACTTAATTAATAATAATGCTCATACAAAGGCTGCACTCTGCTAAAGCAGAGTGCAGAAATAAAAATAAAAAAGGAGGTGTGTCTATGTTGATTAAAGAGTTTGTAAAAAATGTATTAAATGATATCTTTCCTTTGAAAGACAAGCTTGATAAGAATGTATTGGCTGAAAGGGCGAATATTGACATTTTAGTTCGTCTTGAATCACGGCTATTCGTATCTTTTATTTATGAACAATTAAAAAAATCAAATGGCTTAGAAGCTCCAGTAACTGATGCATTCTTAAAAGATTTTATCGATATTCTTAGAAATCGTTGGGAACATTTGCAAAAGACAGACGCTATTTTCTGTCATATACCCGATTCATTTGGAAATCGTGTGAGTGGTATATTGGCATGGCATATCGCTAAAGCTTTAAACAAACATCCATATGAAATATTAATGCCTAATATTCCACTTGAAGCATTTAATGTTGAACAAGAATTAAAAACTGACGATATAAAAAAATTAAAACTTCCCGAATCCATACTGGATGATGATCGCCACCCATTAAAAATAGCTGAATGTCTTGATGTATATTCGAAAAAGGAAAAGCTCTTCACAACGTTTGGCAGTGAAGAAAAAAGACGAGCGCTGACAGAAGCTGAAAAAACGCGTTTACGAGATTGCATCGCCAAAGCGTTAAATAAACAGCCAGAACGCATATTAATGCCCACTGGTTCTGAAGTAAAAATTAAAGAAGTAAGAGAATTAAAATTTCATGAATTTGTTTTGGATGATAATGGTAATCCATTGAAAATTCTCGAGTGCCTTAATGGGTATCAAAAAAATAGTAAGCGCATGACGATTACTTATGGTGAAGAGTCTGCTAGACGACAAGTTTCGGAATCCGAATCAGAACGGGTCAAAAAACATTCTACGCTTGCAATACAATATTTTGTGAAATTATTTTCAAACTCAGATGGAAAAATAGAACGACAAAAATTATTTGATGCATTGGAAGATAAAAGAGAACTCAATCTTGATGTGTTAAAAGATCCACTCTATCCGAAAGATCGTAATCAGCCTGAATGTTTTATCACGGCAACTTATGGTCAAGATGCTAATAGAAAGTTGCTGAAAAATTTATTAAATGGCGCCGCTACCCATCAAACCATTTGCAAATTGCAATGGGCTGATATTCATTATTCCGAATGGGAACAATTTTTAACAGCTATTCCTGATAGTGATCTAAAACGGGCCGTGACAAATAATCAAGAGATTTCTCTTTCCTTAACCAATAATTCGATTTTTAGTTCAGATATTAAAGATGAACTATTTAAAGTTGCGGTTGCTTATTCCTATATTCATTATTATTGGCGTGACCGTCGATTACAGCCTGAATATAAAAATCCTGCTTCCGGGCTCACCTTTTTTGGCTTTCAAATGACGAATGCGATTTCAAAAGAGGATAAAGAGAAAGCCGTTAAATGGCTTAAAATTAAGATAGTTGAATTAATTGGTAATGATCGCCCATTATCAGATTTAAAAGATGAGATTGAAGCATTAAACAAAAATGGGGCAATCGCGGCCATTACAGAAAAAGAGACAGAAGAAGAAAAAACACAAAATGCGATTAAGATTTATAAAGCGATTAATGATAGAGGATATGTTGTTAATGGTGAGCTTTGTCAGATTGTAGATAAAATACATGAATTTAGTATTGGTTCTGCGCCTAAAAAGAAAGTTGGTTGATAACCGCATCGTTATTAATGAATATAAAGCGCAATGAATTGTTGATTCGATGAAATAAACTGAACAAATCCCCAAATGATGGCTGCGACGCAGCCTGATGCGGGGATAGTTAACACCCATGCCCAAACGATATTTTTAGCAACACCCCAGCGAACAGCCGAAAATCCATTGAGTGAGCCAACACCAATAATCGCTCCAGTAACAGTGTGGGTAGTGGATACAGGTATACCTAATAGTGTTGCCAGCGCTAATGTAAAAGCACTCGCCGTGTCAGAACAAAATCCACTGACAGGTTTTAATTTCGTGATTTTCATCCCCATGGTTTTGACAATTCGCCAACCACCGAAACAAGTGCCGAGTGCGATGACAAAATTACACAAAATGACTACCCAAAAAGGCACATAGAAATGATCACCAATCAAACCAGATGAATATAATAAAATCGCAATCATGCCCATTGTTTTTTGCGCGTCATTACTTCCGTGGCCAAGGCTAATAAAAGCCGAAGATAAAAATTGTAGACGCCTAAACCACCCATCAATTCGATGTGGATTGGTATAAAAGAAAATTCTTGCGGTTAGTACCATCAATATCATGCCCATGATTAATCCTAATAAGGGCGAAATGACAATCGCAGAAACGACTTTTGCAATACCGATCCAATTTAATGGTTGTGTTCCAGCGCGAGCAATGCTCGCACCTAATAAACCGCCAATAAGAGCATGAGATGAACTGGATGGTAACCCATAATACCAAGTAAAAATATTCCAAAATATAGCGCCAAATAATCCAGAAAATACAATTTTTGTATTCATGACACTTGGGTCAACCAATCCTGTTGCAATCGTTGTTGCCACGTGTACGCCAAAAAATAAAAAAGCAATAAAATTAAAAAAAGCAGCCCATAATACTGCCCAATGAGGTTTCATGACACGTGTTGAAACAATGGCCGCAATAGAATTTGCAGCATCATGAAATCCATTGAGAAAATCAAAAAACAAAGCTAACCCAATGGTAATAATGACTAAAAGAAGCATGGAATCCATTATGAATACTCGAGAATAATGCCTTTGATAATATTTCCTACGTCTTGGCAACGATTAATCACTAATTTTGTATGAGCATATATTTCTTTTAATTTAAAGAATTGTTTGAAATCGTTTTCTTCCGCGAATAATTTTTTTTCACCTTCAAGAACAACTTTATGTGCTTTGCTTTCTACTCGATCGATTTCATGGCAATGCTTGAAGATGACCTCAGCATTTTTTAAAGAAGGTAAGCAATAAATCGCTTGTTTGAGATGATCAGTTGCTTCAATACTTAATTCGGAAAGTTTAATTATTTCTTCTGGTACAACATGCAATTGATAAAATGGAAAACGTTGCGCAATACGATTAATTAAATCAATGATGTCATCTAATGTACTTGTTAATTCGTGAATATCATTGCGATCAAAGGGTGTGATAAACGTTTTATGTAATAATTCAAAATTAGTATAAGCCACCTGATCAGCTTCTTCTTCATGTCTTGCGATTGAATCAACATAATGTTGTTGATTATCTAAGTTCTTGAGCAGCTTTGAAAACTCTGACGCGGCAAATTGCAGCTGATCCGCTGCTTGCTGAAATAACTGAAAAAAAGTATCTTGCTTTGGTAGGAGTCGTTTTAACATGCTTTGGTCTACTGTTCCTATGAAATATACTTAATTTTTATCCCGCCTCTCGACAGGATGGTTTCAATCAGCAAGAGGTTATTCTCTCTTAGCCAAGACTGGGGTTAATTTTAAGCTTGATACTTGGGAAATGCCACATCGAATTGCAATCCGATGCCATTTAGAGGAGTTGAAAGGCGAATCTCGGCTCGATGCAGCGCTGAAATTTGGCTGACAATGGCAAGTCCTAACCCGCTACCAGATGCTTTTGTCCCTAATATTCGATAAAAACGCTCAAAAACACGTTCACGGAGTTCTGGCGGAATGCCTGATCCGGTATCTGTGACGCGTAATATAATGCGTGAATCAGTGTTAATAATACTGACACGAACCTCCCCATTCACTGGGGTATAGCGAATGGCATTATCAACAATATTTCGGATTAAAATACCCACTGCAGTATCATTGCCAAGTATGATGGGATCAGCAGGGCTTGGATTAAGTTCAATTTCAATATTTTTTTCTAATGCGTGCGGGGCAAGATAAGCAATGATTTCTGTTGCCAGTTTATGTAAATCAAAAGGCTTGATGTCGCTTAGTGCTTCTTCTTCTCCTAATCGACTAAGTGTGAGTAGCTGAGCCACAACATGTGAGCTCCGATCAACACTTTCAATTACTTTTTGTAAAGCTTTTTTACGATCAATGTCGTTATCAGCTTTCAATGCTACTTGCACATGTGTTTTAAGCGCTGCAAGCGGCGTACGTAATTCATGTGCAGCATCAGCGGCAAAACGTTTGTTGCGCTCGAAGGCTAATTTCAATCGAATAAATAATTGATTGAGTTCAGCCACTAATGGTTTTATTTCATTCGGAATTTCAGTGAGCTGTACCGGCTCGAGATAAGTGGAAGCGCGATTGGAAATTTCTGTGGTAACGCGAGTGACTGAGCGAAGAGCAAAGCTAATAATGAGCCAAACAAGTACACCAAATACAGGGTAAGTGATTAACAAAATATTTGCATTACTATGCGCAATATCATCCGCTAATTCACGTCTAAGATCATACATTTCTGCAACAGCAATTTTTGCTTTTAATTTTTGGTTATAGAGTGTGTAAATTCGCCAGTCATGTCCATGCACTATTATGTCGCTAAATCCAAGCGGTGCATCATTCAACAAAATATGCGGCTCATTTGAAGTATGTAGAACTAATTTTCCTTTTTCCCATACTTGAAATAAAAATTGTTGCTTATTCATGGGCTGGGATTTTCGTAAATATTCACTGATGTCATCTTTAATATTCAGATTAGTATTTGATGTTTGATATAAAATTTCGATGAGCGATGAGATGCGGATCAATTGACTATCGAGATAGGGCTGCACGACTTTTTCATCAAGAAGATAATTACCAATGCCATTAATTGCTGATGCAATTGTGATGCTCAGCAATAAACTGATTAAGAGAAAATATCTGATCGATTTGATCATTTTTGATCTTTGCTTTTTTCTATGGTGTAGCCAATGCCACGTACAGTACGAATGAAGTCCTGTCCAAATCGTTTGCGAAGATTATGTACATGCACTTCAAGTGCATTACTATCGACTTCTTCACCCCATCCATATAAAGATTGTGTGAGATGTTCGCGTGATAGGACACGTCCTGCATTTTCAAGCAAAACATGGAGAAGTGCAAATTCTCTACGAGATAAATTCACTGCTTCGCCTTTGAATGTGACAGTATGTGAAGCTGGATCAAGTGAAATTTCATTATGCACCAATAATGGCGCTGCACGTGAAGCGAAACGTCTTTGTAAGGCGCGTAAACGTGCTAGTAATTCATAGAGGTCGAATGGTTTGGTAAGGTAATCGTCGGCACCTGTATCTAATCCTTTGACACGATCTTCAATGGATTCTCGTGCTGTTAAAATTAATACTGGTGTGGTATCACCCCGTTCGCGCATATTTTGCAACACAGTAATGCCAGGCATTTTAGGTAACCCAAGATCCAACACCACTAGATCAAATTTTTCAGTTTTCAATGCTTGATCGGCCAGTGCCCCATCTTTTACCCAGTCGACAGTATAACCATCTTGCGATAATCCTTTACGCGTTCCCTCACCGAGTAACTCATCATCTTCCACTAGGAGTATACGCATATTTATCCCTCACTTTGTCTTATAACTTTATCTTTTTTAAGCAACTCTGGCAATTAGGGATTCAGCCAAATTTAATTAAAATAATAATATTTTCAATTAGTTAAAAGAAGATGCAGCGGTTTAAAAAAAAGAATCACATTAGGGTTTGTGATGAAAGAATGGTTATAAGGATGCTCCGCATAGAGTTTTTTATTAGGGCAATTACCTATTAAATGTTCAATGGCATTTGCTATCCGGCCAAAAAGAATCAATTCTGCTTGAGGCCTTTTTTCCAAGAGATAGTGTAATAAATATTGCATGAAAGGGTACCAAGCTCGCGCGTCTTTTTGTGGCGAATGATCTTGTAAAACTAATGTTGCATTCAGTAATAAAAATCCATGACCCAGAAAATTAGTGAAAAATTCTTGATTATTTTTCACTAATTTTGATTTATCTATTACGGCAATTTTTTCTTGTGAAGTATGTTGTGGATCAAGTAATCCTTCTGCTGTTAATAACATTTTGATGATATTGCGTAATGATGTAGCGCGGTTCACTTGTTTACTAAGGCCATGTTGGGACCATAATTCTTTTACTGCGGCATCCCAAAAAGCATAACCATTGGCTGATTCACGACGTGGATAGGGTGACTCACCAAATAAAATATAATTAACTTGATTGATGGGGAGAGAAAACGCGTTAAATATTTTTTCTGGTCCCGGCAGCCATTTGTCAGATTGATAAAGTTGATTTAAATAGGCTGGGTGGATTAATGATAGTCCTTGTTTGATACATTCATGCCAAGAGTAATGAACTGTATCAAAATTAAAATTACACGTTGTCATCATTTTTACTTCCGAGTAGCATGTGTGATCAGACACATTTAATAATCATTAAACAGATAAACTTATGGATAAAATATTACTCGAAATATTAGCATGTCCCATTTGTAAAGGTGAATTGATATATGATCAAGCCAATCAAGAATTAATATGTCGTTTTGATCGATTAGCTTTTCCTATTATCAATGACATCCCCGTGATGCTGGAAAATAGAGCTCGTCGTATGGGGCATGAAGAAGAATAGACTTCACCAATGAAAAATCTCGTTCATGAGGTTATCTTTAATTAACAATTAACGCAAAACGTTTAAGCGCGAGACAAAGTTGGACGAAAAATCGAGGAGAAAGCGCAGCATACATTAGTATGTGAGCATTTTTTGGCCGCTTGTGGCATAAAATTCATTAAATATCTGCAACTTACTATTATTAAGCCGCAACTCGCGAACCCTTTCTGGGCTCATTATTTCTTAAGCTGACCTCAGTATAATTGATCAATTAATGAAATATTGGTTTTTAATATACAAATGAGGTTCATGTAGATGCTTGAGACTACACAAGAAGCGATGCATGTTTGCAAACAATTCCTAGCTGGGGCTGCTGATGCTATGCCTGAAAATAATTATTGGGCATTCTCGGCTTACACAGTCTTACCTTCTGAACTTTTTAGCTATGTCAATCAATATGTATTACCTCAATGGTCTTTCTCAGGGCCGATGTGGAATTATTTAGATGCAGGATGCTCTGTCGTTGCTGGTGCCATACAATTAGCAGATAACACCACTCATCGTCCCATTGTTACTAAATTAAAAGGTGCTGTTAACATTGCAAATGGCGGGCAGTTAGCGGCTTTAACCGCTATCAATTTCAGTTTATTGGGCGGTCCTGCTTTTGCTGCTGCGTTTGGTGTCGCTTTTCTTTTATCACTGGATGATGTGATTCGTGAATCAAGACGCGCGCTTGATACAAAATATTGGATTGAAGATAGTTTGCAACAATTAGAAAAATGCGATCAGTTGTTAGATGAATTGAAAAAAGAAATTAATCATCTTCGCGATGTCGCCACGAAAGATTTTCGCAACTCTAATAAGCAAAGCAAAGCATTAGAATGGGCATTAAAAAGCAAACAAGGACGCCTAGAAGATTTAATGAATAAAAAGCACGAACTTGAAAATGATCTCACCGTTATTATTGCAGATAAATATAAAAACCATCAAAAATTTATACGTGATTTTCCAGTAAAAAAATATCAAACACGATTTTATAATGAACATTTGGCACAATCAAATGACTTTATAGTTCTACAAGGCGATGCACCATTTATCAAAACAACAAAAAAAGAAATTCATGCCAAAAACAAAGCGAATGTCAAACAAGCTATTTCCAATAGCGTTATTCTCGGGATAGCTTTCACAGGTATGCTGTTGTTGTGCATTCCAGGTATGCATTTACCCGGCGCAATCATGATTGGTATTGCTTCAACTCTTTACCTGGGGAAAAATGTCAATAAATTGAAAAATGGCGTAGTTAGTCTTTATGGTTTCTTTAGCAAAAAAACGGAACCAGTTAATGACTATCGTTATCAGCTTGCAAATTCCAATATGATTTAAAATCTATGTGCTGTTGGAAGAGCCCCCAGAAGTCTAGTTCTTTCATTTTCTGTGTTTTCAATGAGTGATTTGTCATAAAGTGATTTAAATGTAGTCATCTTCAAGGGGAATCCCTAACCTCTATATAAGATTCAATGTCATTTTTAACGATATAATAATCTTAACGCTAAAGTGATATATCACTTAGCAGTTATAACTGCATGAAAAATAAAATTCACTCGGAGTGGTCAAAAGGAGAAGATCATGAAATTGTTAACAAAAGTTAGTTTAGTATTAGTATCGATATTAGGTAGTACGGTTATTAATGCAGCACCAAGTGACGATATTTATCGCACTTATTACTTAGATGAATCGTGTAATTTTTATTACACAGATTGGATGGGTAATAGAGTGGTGGAAGGTAAATATTCTGATGATATTTTCACTGGTCGTACATTAATGCAAGACGCTTCTGGTCGTATTTATTATCAAGATAGCTTTGGTAATAGAATTTATAAATCAGATCGTTGTGGTACGCCAGAACGTGTTATGTGGAAAGATAAGTAATTGTTAATATATATAATTAGCTTGCACATAAAAACCCAGTGTTTTAACTGGGTTTTTTTATGTAAGTGCTATAATTAATGTAAATACTATCACACAGATTGAGGTGGCAAATATGCTACACAAAGATGCATTAAAAGAATTACAAACAAAGATTGATAATTTATTTAAAATAAAACAATTAAAACCTATTGATATAGCAAAGACACTCGATCAATTTCTGCAAACAAATTTCCTGAACACTGATGAAGATTCTATTGAGATTAAAAATGCGATAAAAGAAATAGCAGATTGTTATCGACAATTTGGTTCTAATCAAATAACAAAAAATCAATATAGTGATTTGCTTATTGAACATAGTTCGTTGATGGCGATTTGTGAAAAATTAAAAGTGAGAGAATTATCAGAATCTTTTATAGTGTTAATGGGGAAATTTGATCCTGAACAACTGCAAGCTTTAAAACAAAAAAAATTAAAATCAGCATCACCTATTTATGAATTATCCGCTCTTATTGGTGAGTTAGCACAAAAAAATGATTTAAATATAAGTGATTTCAAAGAGGCATTTTCGAATTTTCATAATGACGAATTAAAAAATTACATTGAAAATATGATAGCTGCTTATCAAAAGTTTTTTGAATTACATAAAAAGAGTGAAGTGAAACTTCAGGAATATAAAGATGCATATGATAATCTTGTTAAGACTAATGATGAGCTTTATCAGGCAGTATTATTTGATACAACTATATTAGCTGATCAAAAATCTCATTCGAAATTAAAAGAAACACTTAATAACTTGTTATCGAAGGTCTCTCCTGCTAGCAAGAAAGATGAATTGTCTCAAAAAGATATTAAGATGATTGAAAAGTTAATGCAAACAGAAGAACCTTATATCAAAATGCAAACAGAAGAACTTTATATCAAATTGGCTAAAGAATTTCATAATCTTATTATAAATAATCTCGACACGTGGCAAAAGCAAACTAAAACGACATTAAAAATATTCGGTGGTGAATCGATTAGGCACAGTGGTAAAAAGTATAACCTGCCTGATGGCGTTGCGCAGGCATATAAGGCATTTGAAAAAGCGAATTTAATTAATGCTGATAAAATGAATTTTCAGCAAGCAAAAAAGATATTGGAAGAATTAGGTAAAATAGGCATGAAGAAAATGAAGGGTCATGAGACTGAAGACCAAAAATCTGCTACACGTCGATCAGATGTAACGAAAGATCTCTATAATGCACTGGTAAGATTAAATGAAAATTATGGATCAAAATCCAATCATTTTAAATTAATAGATATAAAAAAGGATGAATATGCTGATACTAGACAATCCTTTATTAACCGGGTAAAAGAAAATCTTGGTATTCAAGATAATTTACAGAAGAAAAGAGAAATTTAATAAATTCTATGTTAAGTAAACAAACCCGCTACAGATCTAAAAATAATACTGAGAGAGATTCCCGCTTTCGCGGGAATGACATTCTCCACGTTACAGATCCCCGCTTTCACGGGGATGACATTCTCCACGTTACAGATCCCTGCTTTCGCGGGGATGACATTCTCCACGTTACAGATCCCTGCTTTCGCGGGAATGACAAGTCTTCTTAACCGAGATTAGACGACGTTCGTTATTAAGTCGTGAACGCTT
>CAZKUQ010000044.1:0-13655 GCA_964555965.1 uncultured Coxiellaceae bacterium | reverse complement strand
TATTTTTTGGTTAATTTCGGCATTATTTTAGATCTCTGGATGCCACCTCGCGCAAGAACGCGCGGCTGGCATGACAACAGTCTGGCTTAATAGATTAAACCAGAGTTCGCGTTATAAATATTATAAATATCGTTATCGGAATATTTTGCAGCATGCTACAAAATTTATTTCGATAAATAAAAAATACAAAGTCGCAGGATTAAATAAAACATGTCCACACGTTTACTTTATTTTACCGGGTTTATTATTGTTTGCATTTTGCTGTTAACAAGCGTTTATTTACAACTATTCAAAGGCATGATGCCTTGCCCATTATGCACGCTGCAACGTATTTCATTTGGTTTGATGGGATTTTTCTTTTTGCTCGGCGCAATATTTTATTTCAACAAAATCGCGCGGATCATACTCAATAGTTTGATTGGAATTGCCACATCAATGGGATTATTTTTTGCTACTCGCCAAGTATGGCTGCAGCATTTTCCTCCAGCAAATAGTGAAGAATGTGGTGTAAGTTTGCAATATATGATGCAAGTATTACCCGTCAATGAGGTCATTAGCAAAATCATTGCTGGCAGCGCGGAATGCACGCAGCGCGGCTTCGAATTTTTAACTCTCAACATGGCCGAATGGGCTATTGTATGGTTTGTATTTTTTTTAGGTATGGCTATTTATTTATTCGCCCGTGAATGTCGATCAAAAGCTTGATGGTATTGATTCGAATAATATTTTTTAAAGAATTCTGACAGATGAGCTGATCTAAGTTAAAATAAAAAATAGCATAATTCTAAAACAGTGTGATGGATCATGATTAAAAAATTTTTTCTTTGGTCAGGAATATTTTTATTTAGTTTGTCAGCATCAAGTGTTGCTGACACAATTGATGATAATCTAGGTCAAACCATACAAATTTATACTCGCTTTAAATCATTTGTCGGCAAACCAAGTTGGTTGCTCATCATTCGTGACATTGATCATAATCAAAATATCCCTTATCTTTACGACATCAAACGTGGTGATAATTTTTGGTTGGCATTTACATTTGGTAGAAATTATTTAATTCTTGCTTCAAAGTTAGTATTTAATCCTTACAAATCGAAAATAAATAATTTTTGTCATTTAGAAAGTAATGGTCGAATTATTCGGGGTGAATCACTCTTTATCACGATTAGCGGTGATCTTTCACCTAATACGAATACATTTAATTGTCACGTTTTAAAATATAGAGATTCGCAATTTACCATTGTTAATCATGATTCAACACAATAAACGAAAGGAGACATTATGCTGCTTAACAACATTCTCGAAGCAGTCGGCAACACACCTATTGTCCGTTTAAATAAAATAGGAAAAGAATTATCTTGCGAATTATACGGTAAATGTGAATTTTTAAATCCAGGTGGTTCTGTTAAAGATAGAATTGCTGTCAATATGGTTGAAGAAGCTGAAAAAGAAGGACGAATTAAACCTGGTGATACATTAATCGAAGCAACATCAGGAAATGCAGGAATCGGATTTGCATTAGTAGGTGCAGTCAAAGGATATAAAGTAATTATCACCATGCCAGAAAAAATGAGCCGCGAAAAAGAAGTCGTGCTCGAAGCATTAGGCGCAAAAATTTATCGCACACCAACTGATGCAAAATGGAATGACCCTGATAGCCACTTATCGTTGGCACGTAAATTACAAAAAGAAATTCCTAATTCACACATTCTTGATCAATACTCAAACGCAGGTAATCCTGAATCGCACTACAAATACACGGCGCAAGAAATTTTGGATGATATGGATAAAGAGCTTGCCATGGTCGTGATGAGTGTTGGGACTGGCGGTACAATTACCGGTGTTGCAAAACATTTAAAAAAAGCGTTGCCGCAAATTAAAATTATTGGCGTTGATCCTTTTGGTTCGATTCTTGGCGGTGGAACTGAAGTGTATCCTTATCTTGTTGAAGGAATTGGTTATGACTTTATTCCTGATGTATTGGATAATTCATTAGTCGATAAATACATCAAAGTGAATGATGAAAATTCTTTTTTGATAGCAAGACGCCTCATTCGTGAAGAAGGTTTATTAGTGGGTGGCTCATCAGGGACTGCTGTATGGGCTGCTCTGCAAGCAGCAAAAAGCTTAAAAAAAGGCGAAAAATGTTTAGTGATTTTACCTGATGGTATTCGTAATTATTTGTCTAAATTTGTCGATCATCATTGGATGGAACAACACGGATTTCAAACAGCATGAATAAAAAAAATTATCAAATCGGAACACGTGTCATTCATGCCGGTCAAACACCTGATCCCAGCACTGGCGCTATCATGACACCTATTTATGCCACATCAACTTATGTGCAAGAAAGTCCTGGTAAACACAAAGGTTATGAATATTCACGCACCAAAAATCCCACACGATTTGCTTATGAACAATGTGTTGCTGATTTAGAATCTGGTACACATGGTTTTGCCTTTGCTTCTGGTATGGCAGCCATCAACACTATCATTGAAATGTTAAATCCAAATGATCATATCATTGTCTGTGATGATGTTTATGGTGGAACATTTCGTTTGTTTGATAAGGTGAAAACGCGTTCTGCTAATTTAAAATTTTCATTTGTCGATTTAACGCATACAGAAAATATTGAAAAAAATATTCAACCTAATACACGCATGATATGGGTAGAAACACCATCCAATCCCATGCTAAAGCTCATGGATTTACGTAAAATTGCAGTCATCGGAAAAAAACATCAATTGCTAACTGTTGCTGATAATACTTTCGCAACGCCCATTATTCAGCGTCCACTTGAATTAGATTTCGATATTGTTATTCATTCGGCAACCAAATATTTAAACGGACATTCCGACATCATTGGCGGAATTGTTGTTGTTAATCGTGCTGATTTGGCAGAACAACTTGCGTTCTTGCAAAATTCTGCTGGCGCTATTGCATCACCATTTGATAGTTTTCTTGCCTTGCGTGGATTAAAAACATTAAAAGTACGCATGCAGCGACATTGTGAAAATGCGATGGAGCTTGCCGCTTGGCTTGAAAAGCATCCGAAAATATCACGCGTCATTTATCCTGGACTTACCAGTCATCCACAACATGACATTGCCAAATCACAAATGCAATATTTTGGCGGGATGATTTCAGCTGAATTAAAATGCGATCTCGCTGGTGCTGCTTGTATGTTGGAACGTTGTCATATTTTTGCATTAGCTGAAAGTTTAGGTGGTGTAGAAAGTTTAATTGAGCATCCTGCGATCATGACCCATGCGAGCATCCCAAAAGAACAGCGTGATATGCTTGGTATAAAAGATAATTTCATTCGCTTATCAGTTGGGATTGAAGATATTGAAGATTTGAAAAATGATCTGGAATATGGCTTAAATTATTAAATCAAGAACTTGGAAATTTTCATTCTTAACTAAATACTTTCAAAAGATAGTTATATCTGGACGTTGGCCATTTTTGCAAAATGCTCGATTAGTATGTCATTTTGAACGTGGGACACCCTAATACATCAAACTATCACCAACTTCCCGCGATAGGTTCCAGCTTGGCAAGTAAAATCAATTTCGCCAGGTTCTTGTGGTGGAATAAGCACTTGTACTACTTGATTTAACGGCAATTGATAAGAAAAATTTAATTGCGTAAAAATCACCGAAGAGGCACAAGCATTATCATCTTCGCGAATAAATTGTAGTTTAATCGGCTTGCCTGCTGGTGTGCTAATCAGCGCTGGTTGATACATGCCATCTTTTATCACAATCGTGATAGGTTGATCTGCATCAACAAATTGAACACTGTGTTTGTTTCCGAAAAACCACCAGATAATTAAAAATATTAATATCACACCTATTGCATTAACTAAAACAAACGTTTGATTCATGATGGCACCTTTAGTATCTATTAATTTTTAACTTCAAAATAACGCAATCGATTGGCATTCAAGACAACCGTCAATGATGATAATGCCATCGCAGCGGCAGCAATCATGGGATTTAGTAAAATATGGATAAAAGGATAAATGACACCCGCTGCGATTGGTATACCTAAAACATTATAAATCAATGCGCCAAATAAATTTTGTTTAATGTTACGAACAGTCGCGCGCGAAATAGCAATTGCATCTGCCACCGCATGCATTGAACTTCGCATTAAAATTAAATCTGCGCTTTCAATGGCTACATCTGTTCCCGTTCCAATTGCAAAACCAATATCAGCTTGCGCTAGTGCCGGTGCATCATTAATCCCATCACCAACCATGCCAACACGCTCATGTTTTGATTGTAATTCACGAATTTTTTCAGATTTATCAGCTGGTGATATTTCAGCTATGACTTCTTTAATACCAACTTGTTCTGCGACAAATTTTGCAGCCTTTAATTGATCGCCGCTTAACATCAGTGTTTTCAAACCCAAATGATGCAATCGAGTAATGGCTAATTTAGCATCTGATTTAATTTTATCTGATATCGTAATTACACCAGCTGCTTGATGATCAATAGCCACATAAACAATCGTTTGTCCTTGTGCTGCAAATTGATCGGCTTCCGTTTGTAATAAAGTAAAAGAAATATTTTCTTTTAACATCAGCGCACGATTACCTAATAAAATTTTTTTATTTTTTACTGTTGCAGTAATGCCAAACCCCGGAAAAGCTTGAAAAGAGTCGGTCGAATACAAATCTAAACCGCGATCTTTTGCAGCATTAACAATCGCATCTGCTAGTGGATGCTCAGAACCTTGTTCAAGACTAGCCGCATAAATTAATAAATTATTTTCTGTTAATGCTGGCAATGAAATAATTTGTGATACATGCGGGTGACCTTCAGTAATCGTGCCGGTTTTATCAAAAACAATTTGCGTTAGCTCACCTGCTTTTTGTAACGCATCGCCATTACGAATTAAAATACCAAATTCAGCTGCTCTGCCAACACCCGCAACAACGGCAAGAGGAGCTGCAAGTCCCAATGCACACGGACATGCAATCAAAAGTACGGTTGCAGCGGTTACACACATGAAAACAAATTTAGGTTCGGCGCCAATGTCGTACCAAATAACCGCTGTTAAAACAGCGATAATCATCACTGCGGGAACAAAGTAAGCAGAAATTGTATCAGCTAATCGCGCAAGTGCTGGCTTTGAGTTTTGCGCACGATTCACCATATCGATAATGCGTGCAAGCACAGTATTATTTCCAATACTGGTTGCACGAAATAAAAATGTGCCGGTTTTATTAAGTGTGCCGGCAATCACATGATCTTGCTGTGTTTTTTCAACTGGAATCGGTTCACCAGTTAACATAGATTGATCTACACTTGAATAACCTTCGATAATGACACCATCAACAGGAATTTTTTCACCTGGCCGCACACGCATAACATCATCAATTTGCACATCACTAAGCGGTATATTTTTTTCGATGCCATCTTGAATAATATTTGCTGTTATCGGTGCTAAATCAATTAATCGCTGAATAGATGCTTTTGATTTACCGCGTGTTCGCATTTCAAGTGCGCTGCCAAATTTAATAAAAGCAATAATAATTAATGCTGACTCAAAATAAAGACCTCGCGCTGATGCTGGTAATAACGCTGGAACAAGTGTCACGGCCATCGAAAAAATCCAAGCAACACCTGTTCCTATTGCAATCAATGTATCCATCGTTGCTGTATGCTTTTTAAATGAATTCCAGGCAGAAAGATAAATATCGCTTGCTGAATAAATTAAAATAAATAACGAAAAAATCCCAAGTGCTCCCCAAACAATTTGTCCTTCGAACGTTAAGACAGATGGCAAAATGGAAGTAAATCCAAACACCATTAAAATTAGTCCAGCACTGCCGGCTAAAAATGATTGTTTTAATAAATGATCTGCAAAACGTTTTTCATCATCGTCATGCGTAACTGCAGATAAATGATCAATTTCCTCTGCTGTATAGCCTGCATTTTTGATAGCAACAATAATGAGATCAATATTTGTATTACTCTTAACTGTTGCCACACGGGTGGCAAAATTAATCGTAATGGATTCAACACCGGGAACAGAATGCACAGCTTGTTCAATTGTATTCACGCAGCTCATACATGAAATGTCGAGCACTTTCAATGTGTATTCCTTTGACATGATTAAATCCCAATTATTAATTTTTTCGTTTGTATAATAACGTGAAATTAAGATTTTTGTAGGATTGATTAGCCTGGAGTTTTGCCATTATTACGGGATGTTCAGGAGTTTGTCATCGAGCATTTTGCAAAAATGGCTAAAGTCTAGTTAGCACAAGAGCATCATTTTCCTGCTGATCTAATCCTTACCGATATAAAGTTGCATTAAAATTCAACACGAATCTTTCTTGCCATCTGTAAGGTACTTATTTATACTCCGCGAATTCGCCGGTACGGTTGGCGCCATAATGACAACAAAAACCTTACAAGCTCGTATACAACAAAAAGCGTTCCGAATTGTGTTTTGGCAATTGATTGGCGTTGTTTTAATAGCCTTCATTGCTTTGTTAATGACCGATGTCACTCACGGACTTTCTGTATTATTGGGTGGTCTTGTTTACGGATTACCCAATTTAATTTTTGTCTGGCGTGTCTTTCGCTATGCGGGCGTTCAACAAATGACCGCGTTTTTATCGGCATTTTTTATTGGCGAAGCGATAAAGCTTATATTAAGCGGTTTTTTGTTCGTGTTAGTTGTTAAATACTTGCCAGTTAGTTTATTATTCGTGCTCGTTGGACTAGCCGGATCAATGTTGTCGTTTTGGATAGTGTGTTTATGGCAATTTTCATCACCGGCCAAGTGAATAACAACGAAGAAAAATTAACTTGATGAAATTAGTGAAGGAGTGGGTGGATGAAAGAAGTGGTAACTCCTGGTCAATACATAGAACATCATCTTGAGCATCTGACGCTCAACTTGAAAACCTTTACCATTGGTGAAGGTGGTGGATTCTGGACGCTCAATCTAGACACGCTAATTGTTTCATTGTTACTTGGCTTACTCATCATTTTCACGCTTCGTTATGTCGCAAAACGCATGCAAGAAGTGCCGGGCAAATTACAAAATGTCGTTGAGATCGCACTCGATTTTGTTAGCAATTCAGTGAACGAAATATTTCATCACAAAAGTACATTCATCCCATCACTCGCTTTAGTGATTTTTCTCTGGATATTTTTAATGAACGCCATGGACTTAATCCCGGTTGATTTTCTACCGCGTGTGTTAAGCCATGTTGGTATAAATAATTTTAAAGCTGTACCAACAGCTGATCCCAATGCCACTTTTGCCATGTCATTAACCGTATTTGCGCTGATTATTTTCTTTAATATCAAATCTAAAAAACATCATCTCATTAAAGAAATGTTTACTTTCCCATTTGGCATCTATTTATTTCCAGTGAATTTTTTATTTCGCGTTATTGAAGAATGTGTGAAGCCATTATCATTAGCGCTTCGACTTTTTGGCAACATGTTTGCTGGTGAATTAATTTTTATTTTAATTGCGATTATGCCGTGGTGGATACAATGGCCGCCGGGCGCCATTTGGGCAATATTCCATATACTTGTGATTACGTTGCAAGCGTTCTTGTTCATGATGTTGACGATTATTTATCTCAGCATGGCACATGATTCACATTAAAAAGTAGGGTAGATTAGGCGTTTTTTTTGGTTTTTGGTGAAATTAAAAGACTTTATTATTTTTTAAATTTTTAAGAGAGGAAACATCATGGAAATCGTAAGTATTATTGGGCAAGTTCAAGGCTTTAGCGTATTAGCGGCTGGCTTACTGATCAGCTTGGCATCACTTGGAACGGCCATCGGCTTCGGCGTATTAGGCGGAAAATTTTTGGAAGGCGTTGCACGTCAACCAGAATTAGGTCCCATGTTAATGATCCGCATGTTTATTGTTGCTGGCTTGGTTGACGCATTTGCAGTTATCTCAATTGTGATGGGCCTATTGTTGTTCTTCGCAACCAACCCATTCTTAACTGCAGTATTAAATGCTGCCAAACCAACCGTAGGTGCGTAACAGCGAGGATAAACAATGGATATTAATGCCACTATTATCGGTCAATTTATCACGTTTGCCATTTTAATATGGTTTACGATGAAATACATTTGGCCTCCGATTATTAACGCCATGCAGGAACGTGAGAAAAAAATTGCTGCAGGGCTAGAGGCTGCTGAACAAAGCAAGCGTGAGCTTGAAGTAGCAGAACATCAGGCATTATCCATCGTTCGCGAAGCGAAATTACAAGCTAATCAAATTATTGAGCAAGCAAATCTTCAATCGTCGCAACTCGTGGATGAAGCCAAAGTTCAAGCAAAACAAGAAAGTCAGCGAATCGTTGAATTAGCACAAACTGAAATTGATCAACAAGTCTCACAAGCTAAAGAAGCCTTGAAAAATCAATTAGCGAAATTAGCGATGTTTGGTGCAGAAAAAATTATTCAACGACAGCTTGATGCCTCAACGCATGATGCGTTATTGAATGAATTAGCAGCTGAGATTTAAGGTACAAATATGGCAAATCTCTCAAGCCAAAAATATTCGAATATTGCAAGACCTTATGCGCTTGCTGCCTTTGAAGTTGCTTCTAAAAAGCAACAATTAGCAGAATGGAAGGCATTTCTTGATTCGGCATCCGACATTGCAAATGACCCAACTGTCAGCAAGTTATTGACTAATCCGGAAATGACTGCGCAAAGATTAAATGCTTTATTCAGTGAAGTATTGGCAAGCCTGCTTGATGATGAGCGAAGAAATTTCTTGAGATTGCTAGCACAAAATCAACGATTGATGGTGTTACCAGAAATTGCTGAACTCTATCGTGCGTATTTGGCAAAGTTAGAAAAAATTAGTTCGGTACGCATCATTACAGCGATCGAAATCACGAATGAAATAAAACAAAATCTTGCTCGGGCACTCACTAAACGCATGCAGCGAGAAGTCACCATAGAATGTGAAATCAATCCATCTATTTTAGGTGGTGCCATTATTCACATTGGCGATAGAGTTATCGATGGCTCCATTCGCGGTAAACTCACTCGCTTATATACAAACCTGACAAGTTAAAAATAGGTACTCATTATGGCAGTAAAGCAATTAAGTCCAACAGAAATCAGTGAATTGATTAAACAACGAATCGAACATTTCGATTTAAAACCAGAAATTCGTACCGAAGGTACAATCGTCAGCGTGAAAGATGGTATCGTCCGTCTTTATGGTCTTGCTGATGTGATGCAAGGTGAGATGGTTGAGTTTCTTGATCATACTTATGGTCTTGCACTCAATCTTGAACGTGACTCCGTCGGTGCAGTTATTTTAGGTCGATCTGATAATTTATCGGAAGGACAAACTGCAAAATGTACTGGCAGAATTCTTGAAGTCCCTGTTGGTGAAGCATTGCTTGGCAGAGTCGTTGATTCATTAGGTAATCCAATTGATGCAAAAGGTGCTATTGCTGCGACGAAAACATCGCCCATTGAAAAAGTGGCGCCAGGTGTTATCAATCGTCAACCCGTTTCGCAACCATTGCAAACAGGCTTAAAATCAATCGACTCCATGGTACCCATTGGCCGCGGTCAGCGTGAATTAATCATTGGCGACCGTCAAACCGGTAAAACAGCTATTGCTATTGATGCCATCATTAATCAAAAAGATACTGGCGTAAAATGTATTTATGTCGCTATCGGTCAAAAAGCATCTTCTGTTGCTGCGGTTGTACGCAAGCTCGAAGAACATGATGCGATGAAACATACGATCGTCGTTGCAGCTACTGCATCAGATCCTGCGGCAATGCAATATATTGCTGCTTATGCGGGTTGTGCAATGGGCGAATACTTCCGTGATAAAGGTGAAGATGCGCTAATTATTTATGACGATCTCACCAAACACGCATGGGCTTATCGACAAATTTCATTGTTACTTCGTCGTCCGCCAGGTCGTGAAGCTTATCCAGGTGATATTTTCTATTTACATTCACGATTATTGGAACGAGCATCACGTGTTAACTCAACTTATGTTGAGAAAATGACAAATGGTCAAGTGAAAGGTAAAACAGGATCACTCACTGCACTTCCAGTCATTGAAACACAAGCCGGTGACGTATCTGCATTCGTTCCAACCAACGTTATCTCTATTACCGACGGTCAAATTTTCTTGGAAACCGATCTTTTCAATTCAGGTATCAGACCAGCCATCAACGCAGGTTTATCCGTCTCTCGTGTTGGTGGTGCCGCACAAACCAAGATTATTAAAAAATATGCTGGCGGTGTACGTTTGGCACTCGCGCAATATCGCGAATTGGCAGCGTTCTCACAATTTTTATCTGATCTTGATGAAGTAACACGTAAACAATTAGAACGTGGTCAGCGCATCACTGAAGTCATGAAGCAAAAACAATACATGCCTCTCTCTGTTGCAGAAGAAGCCACCATTTTATTTGCGGCTGATCAAGGTTACTTAGATGATGTTCCATTAAATCGAATTGCTAACTTTGAACATGAATTAAAAGGTTATTTACACACTAACTACAGTGAATTTATGGAACGTATTAATAAAACAGGTGAGCTCAATGATGAAGTCGTAAAAACGTTACGAACCATTCTTGAATCATTTAAAGCAAATCAAGTCTGGGACTAAGAGGACTAACGCATGGCAATCGCCAAAGAAATACGCCTCAAAATCCATAGCGTGAAAAACACGCAGAAAATTACCAAAGCCATGGAAATGGTAGCGGCTAGTAAAATGCGTAAAACACAAGAACGCATGCAGCGTGCTGTGCCTTATGCGAAAAAAATCATGCAAGTGATTAGTCATGTTGCCTTAGCGCATTCAGAATACCGGCATCCATATATGGTATCGCGTGAAGTGAAGCGTGTTGGTTACATCATCATTTCTACTGATCGCGGTTTATGTGGCGGATTAAATAGTAATTTGCTGAAAGCAACATTGAAGTCGATTAAAAATAATATTGATGCTGGTGCCGAAGTTGATTTGTGCTTAATTGGTAATAAAGCCATGTCATTCTTTAAGCGCATCGGCGGCAACGTAGTTGCGCATAAAAAAGATTTAGGCGATACACCGAGTGTAATGGATTTAATTGGCATTGTTAAAGTCATGTTAGATGCGTATCTCGAAGCACGTATCGATGCTTTATATTTATGCTCAAATGAGTTTGTAAGCACCATGCGCCAAGAACCAACCATTTCGCAAATTCTTCCTTTGATTCCTGCAGAAGATGCGCAAATCAAACATCATTGGGATTATATTTACGAACCAGATAATGCACCGGATTTACTCAGTTCATTATTAAATCGTTATATCGAATCACAAGTTTATCGTGCGGTCGTTGAAAACATCGCTTGTGAACAAGCAGCAAGAATGCTTGCTATGCGCAGCGCCACTGACAATGCCGCAGAATTAATTTCGAGTTTGCAGCTTGCTTACAACAAAGCACGTCAAGCAGCTATTACACGCGAATTATCAGAAATTGTGGCAGGAGCATCCGTAATTTAAAAAAGTGTTTTTTCGTCATTCCCGTGAAAACGGGAATCTGTAGATGACATGTCATTCCCGCGAAAGCGGGAATCTTGTGAATCGACAGAGATCCCCACTTGCGTGGGGATGACACAGTTAAACAGTAGTACCTAGTTGAGGTGAAAGAAATGACAGAAACGAATCATGGCAAAATTGTTGAAATTATCGGTGCAGTTGTCGACGTGGAATTTCCACAGCAAACCGTACCACGCATTTATGATGCATTAAAAGTAAAAGAAAAAAATCTCATTCTTGAAGTTCAACAGCAAATCGGTGACGGCATTGTACGTACCATTGCAATGGGTACCACTGATGGGTTACAGCGCGGATTAAACGTCGAAAATACTGGTAAACCAATTATGGTTCCGGTTGGCAAGCCAACACTCGGACGCATCATGAATGTATTAGGCGATGCTATCGATGAACAAGGCCCAATTAACACCGATCAATTTTTACCAATTCATCGCCCAGCTCCAACTTTTGCTGAACAAGCACCTTCACAAGAATTATTAGAAACGGGTATTAAAGTCATCGACTTAATTTGCCCATTTGCAAAAGGTGGTAAAGTGGGTCTTTTCGGTGGTGCAGGTGTTGGTAAAACCGTCAACATGATGGAGCTCATCAACAATATTGCAAAAGAACATTCTGGTTTATCTGTGTTTACCGGCGTTGGTGAACGTACTCGTGAAGGTAACGACTTCTATCTCGAAATGAAAGAATCACAAGTACTCGACAAAGTGGCTCTCGTGTATGGTCAGATGAATGAACCACCAGGTAACCGTTTACGTGTGGCATTAACTGGTTTAACCATCGCAGAAAGTTTCCGTGATGAAGGAAAAGATGTGTTGTTATTCGTTGATAACATTTTCCGTTACACACTTTCTGGTGTGGAAGTATCCGCCTTGCTAGGTCGTATTCCATCTGCAGTCGGTTATCAACCGACACTTGCTGAAGAAATGGGCGTGTTGCAAGAACGTATTACTTCCACCAAAACGGGTTCTATTACCTCTGTGCAAGCGGTTTATGTGCCAGCAGACGATTTAACCGATCCATCTCCAGCAACAACCTTTGCTCACTTAGACGCAACCGTTGTATTATCACGTCAAATTGCTGAGTTAGGCATTTATCCTGCGATCGATCCACTCGATTCCACCAGCCGTCAGCTAGATCCATTAATCGTTGGCCAAGAACACTATGAAGTTGCCTTAGCAGTACAAAAAACCTTGCAACGTTACAAGGAACTCAAAGACATTATCGCCATTCTCGGTATGGATGAATTATCTGAAGATGATAGACAAACCGTTTCTCGTGCACGTCGTATTATGCGTTTCTTATCACAGCCATTCTTTGTTGCTGAAGTTTTCACTGGCACACCAGGACGCTATGTTTCCATCAAAGAAACCATCCGTGGTTTTAAAGGCATATTAAGTGGTGAATACGATCATTTACCAGAACAAGCATTCTACATGGTTGGTACCATCGATGAAGCAGTAGAAAAGGCTAAAACATTATGACAGCGACCATTCGCTTAGATGTGGTGAGTGCAGAAAAACAAATTTTTTCTGGCGAAGTAGAAATGGTTTTTATCACCGGTGAATTAGGTGAATTAGGTATTGCACCTGGCCATTCTCAATTGTTAACCACACTTAGACCCGGCTATGTGCGAGCGATTCTACCTTCAAAAGAAGAAGAAGTTTTTTATATTTCTGGCGGTGTTCTCGAAGTTCAACCCTATATCACGTCGGTATTAGCCGATACCGCTATGCGTGCAGATGATATCGATGAAGCAGCAGCCATCATGGCAAAAGAACAAGCTGAAAAGGCACTGGCAGGAAAAGTATCAGCTATCGATACGGCAAAAGCCACTGCTGAATTAGCAGAAATCACTGCGCAAATTCGTGCGATACAACATCTTAAACGAAGAGCCAGAGGCGAACGCTCGTAAATGACACGTCATTCCCGTGAAAACGGGAATCTGTAGATGACACGTCATTCCCGTGAAAACGGGAATCTGTAGATGACACGTCATTCCCGTGAAAACGGGAATCTGTAGATGACACGTCATTCCCGTGAAAACGGGAATCTGTAGATGACACGTCATTCCCGTG
>CAZKUQ010000043.1:0-13723 GCA_964555965.1 uncultured Coxiellaceae bacterium | reverse complement strand
AATAGATGCCAGCTTTCGCTGGCATGACAGGCTTCTTAACCAAGATTCGCGTTTAAAATAAGAAAAGCAAAGCAAACGTTCACGACCTAATAACAAACGTTTAAGCGCGAATTCTGGTTAAGCAATTAAGCAAGACTGTTGTCATGCCAGCCGCGCGTTTTTTGCGCGAGGTGGCATCCAGAGATCTAAAAATAATACTGAGAGAGATTCCCGCTTTCGCGGGAATGACAAGTCTTCTTAACCGAGATTCGCGTGTTCAGTAAAGATAACCTTGATTACAATATATTGTTATCTAATAAAAAATTTGATTGACTGTTTTAAAAATTGGATCAGATTTTCCGCTTTCTTTTAATTTAAATTTTACTATGAGCTGCTTAACTGATTCCCTGATTTAATATTTTCATCGAGAATGATCGTTTCAAGCTTTTTATTTTCTTTATTTACAAAAACCATCCCATTTTCTAGTTTATAAACAGAAACACAAATGGGCTTACTTTGATGCCAATGATCCCATGTCGCGCATAATGTTCCGTCTGATTTAACAACCCATTTACCTCTATCACCTTGTTGATCGCTATATGGTTTCGTGGCAAAACTTCCGTGAATTTGCCCGCTTTTATCAAAATACCCAGTAAATGAATTGTTTATAAGTGTACCGTTTAATGTGGCCAACGAAATAGTTGTAATTGTATTACCTTTAAGAATATTTGTAACTTGTGCTTTGTTTAATGATGTTATTGCTGATGCAAATGTTAAATTGCTAATAGAGAATAATAATGCCGACATTAGAAGGGTCGATTTTTTCATCGCTATCCATCCTTAGATTAGTTAAAAAACATTCTCTATTTTATATAAAACATTTATCGAAATCAGCTTAATATTGTCTTTTTATTTGTAGTATAAAAAAGGTATCGGTCAATATTACTGATTTTTAATCAATGGTATATTTTTACGATGATATTTTCAGGTTAATATAATCCAATGTAGCTTTATATGTATCTGGCTGAATGGAAAAATCACCTCGATAAGGACGATCTAACGTAACAATCAAATAAAGAACCCCAGAAACCATGAGCGATAAAAAAATAATACACACAATATGAAATCTAAATTCCATTCCAAGAATACAATTAACTCCTATCGTCAACAAGCTACTAAGTAATAGTACAAACCAAATATTGGAACTTAATGTTGAATGTATATTATTTATTCTTAACTGATGATCATCGAAAAGATAATTAGCATTCATTGACATAGTATTTAACGCCTGAATAATGAGCGGATTATTTATTTTGGAAATATTAAATGATCGTATTTTTTTTGAAATATTTTCTATCATTAATGCACCTGTATTATCTGTAAATTTACCAGTAGCCATCATTGGCCATTCGTTATTTATAACATAATTTGCATATTCAATTAGTTGTGATCTTATTTTCGCACCAGAAGTTTCAGGTAAAATATATGATTCTCGAAAAATAGTGAACATGGCTTTTGCTTCTCTATTTTCAGCTTCATCTACTTTATTAAAATTATTTAATTCATATAAAACAATAAATCCAATTAGAATGGCATAGATAATACCAATCAAAGCACTGATACAAACAATTGCAGGATTTTCATCATAACGTTGTTTAAGTGAAATATAACGGTGTACTAATCTGGTTGTTAAATATGATATGGTAATACAAGAAATGCAAATCAGAATAAATAATAAAAAACACGGAATATTGTAAAGTAAATTTATCATATCTTCATCCTTGAGTCGTATTCAACATCCACTATTATTTACAATTTTCAGCATTTATAACACATTTATCACAAAAAAAGGAGCTGCATAAAAGCCTTAAATCATGTAAATCTCTTTATCAGTAAAGGTTAAACTTTAGTATATCATTAAAATGTCTAAACGATATGGCAAGTCGTCCATATCTTAGATGAATAATCAAGCACCGCTAATTGTTCATCACTAAACTCTAATAGTGTTTTCTGTTTCTTATTAGCAAATAAAAAATTCTCATTGTCATAAAATTGTCGATTTGATTTTTGTTGTAATGAGATCATATCAATCTCAACCAAAATCATTTGTTTTAGTTGGGCTGTGTCAATTTTTCCACATAATAGCTGTAAATCTGCTGCAATCTTAGATTCATTATCATTCTGAATCGGAGATGATTCATACACAGCAACAACACGTTTTGCAAAAATGTTCACTATTGTAGACATTAATTTATCTGTCGTAGCAGTCAATAATGTTGAAATTTCTGGTTCCAGCCATTTAGATAAAAAGGCAATTGAACCAAGGAATCTCAACGTATCTAGATGATAATTATCTAACTGATTTAACTGAATCATGCCAATATTAACTAATGCAGCCATTAAATTATTCGATAGAACTTGGCATTGCTCTTCAGTTATATTTGCTAATCCATTCCAATCTGAATGTTGATTTGTAAAATAAGTTTGATATCCGCCATGACAAAATAGTGAGCGTAAATAAACAGGAAATAATAATGCTTGCTCAAAACTAATTTTATTTTTAAGAATTAATTGTGAAATAAGCGGAAGCACTAATATTCGGTATTGATCTTCATTAATCGATAATAAGGAATTAAATTTTATATTTTTATTTTTTAACTGTGTGAAATATAAATGATGCTGACAGATTTTTTTTGCTAATGGTGATATATAAACGATTTGATCAAACTTGCAAATCTTATCTTTTACTAAGCTCATACATAACGAATCATTGATATTTTCTATTGCTGAATTAGGCAATTCTAATAATTTTTTAACTGATATTTTCTTGTTAGCAAACATTGATTGATAAAAATAAAAGCTAAAAAATGCTGTTGCAGCAGGGTGATTTAATAATTGTTTTTTTTCTTTTTCAGATAATAGCTTGCTTTTAACCATGTTTGTCAAAATAAGTTCGGCTGTAAAATGATCTGCCGCCTGATACATCTCTTTTTCGAGATATTTAAGATCATCATCAATGAATAATTTTATATTTTTTTTTGATGTGCCAGAAGGCAATTTAACAATAATATTAATATCAGCGTAATAATAAGCTTCGACGCCCATACCCATATGTATGCTTGTACCGCGTGTGTCTTCTTTTGTCAGTATGCGCTGAATTTCATATACCTTACCATTCGGAACATCAACTAATTGAGGATGCTGTCCCTCATCAAAATGACTTTTCTCACTAACAAATTTATTAGTTGAATTGGTTAATCGAGTGACTAACTTCATTTGCTCCAAATTCCAACCTAAGTTCTCTAACGATGTTCCACACTGCTTTGCTGATTCTCTGATAAAATCAGTTAGTTGTTGCAATATACCAACTTGTACATCACTAATCGTAATTGTACTATCACCAAAATCTTCGAGACGATACAATATTGTTTCAGGATGCAAAAACATATTTCTCAACCCAAAAAATGTATGCGTTTTATGGACAAAATTTTGTAAAGCAAATGTTAATTGATTTACTTGCCATTTCAGCGTTTGTTCGTTAGAGCTAAATGTAATAAAGTCAGCAATCGCATTAGCAATAAAGCCAACTTGTGCGGATGATAAGGCCATTCTTGTATTCTCGTATTGTGTGTTAATATTTGTGCAAAAATAGCTTATTTTTGCACTAAAAGCAATTTTCGTATATTTATTGATCCAATTTGAATTAAATTAATTACTTATGTGGGGTTCAGATGCTTTCACTATCCACAAAACAAACGCATGAAAAATCTGCTGTGAATAATATTTAATCAGCGAATAGATGAGCCAACTGAATCGCCCAGCTTGGCTCTCCACCATCTTCAATAGACCATGCAGCCATTAGAATAAGACGGACAAATACCCAATCTTTAATTCGTTGTGCGTTAAGATTTGCTTTATGAGCAAGAAGATCAACTCTTTTTTCAAAGATATTTTTGACATTATTTGCATTCGCCAATTCATCAATATACATAAAATCAAACGCCGCTATTTCAAATTCAGCTTCGCCCACCACTCCTTTAGGATCAATCGCGAGCCAACTATCTTGATGTTTTAAAATATTATCGTGATGTAAATCACCATGTAAAAAAATTTCTTTCGACAGGGATGCCAGTAATTTATTTTTAAATTGCGTAGCTTTTTGCAATAAATGATGAGGAATGTTGTCGCTAGATACACGATCGATTGCCATTAGCCAATCACGAATATGGCGATAAGAATGTTGTTTTGGTAATGAATGATGATGCAACTGTTTCATTACATTCACATAGCAATCCATGACAAATTCTTCTTGTTGCGGATAAAATATTTTAAGTGTCTCGCCTGGCACCGCTTGTTGCAATAACAATGCATAATATTGCTCATGATAATCAATCAACTTAACACAAGTGCCTGAAAAATAATTTAATGCTACTTTTTCTTCCTCAAAAGATTTTTCATCACAACTAATTTTTAAAATGACAGGAATATTATTTTTATCTATTGCCTTTGCGACATAATTATAAGTCATGTTATTGACTGGTATCAGATGACGTAAACTCCAATGATTCTTTAGTGTGTCAACTAATTGAGGCAGATTTTCCAACCAATTTTTACCTTTTTCTCCAAAAATATTAATGATGTTTTGTGTGATGGTTTGCATTCGTCTCCTCTCCCACATCCTCTCCTCCAAAATTGGAGGAGAGGGATTATATTAGCTTGCTTTTGTTTGTTGAAATCGATCAGTCATATCCAAAATATACTGAGCATCAGCAATCGGCATTTTTAAACGCGCTGATTTTTCAGAAAAATTAAGTTTTGAAAGTGAAACAGCATGTAAAGTAGTATCACCATAGGTACGATAATAAAAAATCTTATTCGTTAAATCTTTGAAAATTGTCCATTGCGTGGTTTCAACGTTTTCTTTTCCATCATGCATTGCACGCACAAATCCTGCAGGAATATCTACATTATTAATTAAATGCTGCGCAACATTTAATGCCTCATTCGCGGTTTTGGCTTGATAAGCAGTTGCTTTCATTGTTGCCATTTTAACAAATCGCGATGGAGGACTAATGTCGCCTGGAAGACCTTTCATCCCTGAGCCTTGACCAGTCGAAGCAAACACTAGTTTACCAATAACAACTGGGCTAGGCGTATAAGGTGACAAATTGACATAATTACGTAAGTTAGTTACTTGCCAATCGTAAGTAGGCGAATTAGTTAATACACCGACTTCATTATCATAAACATGCTGCTTACCGCCAACAAATTCAACAATAATTCCTTTTCCTGTTGCATCGTATATTGCAAAATGCAGCGGAAATACCATATCTCCCATGCCTGGAACAGTTTGACTAAATACAAACACATTAGGTAAAGCATGACGTACTTCATCAACTGTTTTAAAATTACCTAACACCCAATCACCAAAATTTAGATAAAATAATCCTTGATTTTCGTGACCGGTTGGAATGGTTTGATATTGTGTTTCGCCAGGTAAATAAAGACCTTCTATCGACAAACCTTGTTCATTCATCCCATCGATTGCAAAATCATGCTGAAACGCATCTAAAAATACATACCCATATTTTGCTTTCCAACTGATGCCTGATTTTCCATCAGGTGTAACTTGGGTAAATAATCTATTTTGCGTCGAAGTTCGTAAATTAGATTGCATATCAATAGAAAATTCCATTGACCTTGCAATTAAAGTTGTTCCATCTTGCGCAGTTAAACGAAAATCAGTACAACCGAGCACTGGCTTACCAATCAATAAAATTGAATATGCTGTTAACATCCCTGCTATTAGTTTTTTCATTAATTCTCTCCCTAGTTTCAAAGCAGTATCATACCGCATTGCAGTTATATAATTAAGTCTTGCTACATTATCTATTACATTTTTATCAGGTAATCGTTAAAATAATCCCCTATTTTATGGATAAGGGTATAAGCATTTATGGAGCATTATCATACTGCACCAAATTTTTATCAGCGATGGGCATATGTAGATGAAATATGCCAAGCGTTAGATCAAGATTTAAATCTTTTAAGTCATGACTATCAACTATCAAAAAATATCATAAAGATCGTACGCATCTTAGGCTATTTAGATCATTTTAGCACCTCTGTATGGGATTCATTTAATCATCCTACTCAACCTAAACAAGTCGATACCTATAAAAAAATAGACTGGATGCGATCGTTCAGAGAGATATTACATGATTGGCATCATGTATTTCATTTATACCTTATTCAAAACAACCCAAGTAAGATTGTAAATTTAAAAATCCCTAAATTTTATTGTCAAACTATTTTAGAAGAAAAAATAGCACTTAATAAACAACAGCAGTTTTGGAACAAGCAACATGCATCCATGGTTTTTTCAACGTCAAATTCAACATACAATTGGAAATCATTACAAAATAAATTAGTTGATAAACAATTAATATTAACGATAACTAACGATCAAGAATTAGATCCGGCTAAAAAAAAATATGCACATATTGAGCCATTTTTTCGTGGTATTCATCAAATGATAGAAGTTGCGATGAATGTGATAATTGATATTGTCGAACAATTATCTCACGAAATTAGTCATTTGATAGTTATCAATGAAAAAGTGAAATTAGATAAAAAAAATAACTTAAATAAGATTCGATTAACACTTTCATTTATTCAGCAATGGTGGGAAGTAGCAGCAAAACATATTATGCTACTCAGCAAAATGGATACGGGCAGCTATGCTGAATATCGTCAATCATTGTTGGGAACATCTGGTGGTGACTCTAAGCAATTGCGTCATTTAAAAAATTTGATGACATGTCTACATTTGCGACTTCCTGAAATATTACAAGAAAAATCTGCTCTCATGCTTGCATTAAATAAAAACTCTCATGACCCATCACTCAATCAATTATTATCATCCATTCGTGAAACACAAGCTGCGGCATCAGATTTTTGGTTACGTCATTTTACACTAACAGCTAACACAATTGGCATGATAAAAGGCTCTCAAGGTTTGCCAGTTGAAAAATTAATTTCATTTGCTATTTCACCTTTATCAAAACAAAATTCGCTGTTGCAGGTTGTTGGTGAAGTAGGAAGTTATTATGCACAATCACCAGATGCTTCATTAGTAAAAATTAATAATGAAGAAAAAATAATTGGGAATACTATTCTTGCGCATGTTAAAGATCGTGTTACCATCTTATCTCCGTATCAATTACCTCCATCTGAACAAACATCAATACTTGATAATTTTGACCTAAGACCTGTTGAACCAAATGATGCGCATGAATCACCTTATGCAAGCTGGTTTGATGTTAATTTACATATAAATGGTATTTTTTTTGGTATGCATAGTTTTGGTACACCACTGGTATTTTTTAACGAATCATCAGCTAAAACTGTTCATCGACTAATCGAGCAGCAAAATAATTATTGGGAAACATTTTTCAGCTCACGTATCAACCAATTCCAAGATATTTTATTCAACGTATTAGAAATCCCAAATGATGATTCATTTTTTGTTTCAGTTGATGCCAATGCGACTGCCATTCTTGAACGCTTATTAAGTGCAGTTTCCATAAATAATAAAAACGTTATACTAACAACTAATCAAGAATTCCTAGCAGCCAACAGGACATTAGCGTCGTTTGCAAAACAAAATCAATTAAAAATTGCACATGCAATGATTGATGAAAATGACTTAGATCTATCTCAAGCATTTAAAAAGCATATTAATGATAAATTAGCATTTGTTATGTTTTCACAAGTTATGTCTAACACACAAGTTAGCATGACAGATATTGAAATTATACAAATATTAGATAATATCCCTCATGATGTTCCTGTCATTATTGATGCAGTACAAAGTGTTTGTAACGTCTCTATTGCATGGGGGAAAATTTTAAAAAATCGCAAAAATGTCTATGTGATTGGATCAGGAATAAAACATGCACGTAGTACATCTGGACTTGGATTTTTAATATACCCGTCAAACGATGGTATTCTTTATCATCCAAAATTATCTGGTTGGTGTGCTTACTTATCTGGAATGTCATCTGGAAAAACCACAGATGATCATCAATGTTTGCTTTATGATGATCGTTGGCAATGGTTTGGCGGCACACCAGCAAATGTATTTGCGCTTGAATTGTTTATTAATACTTGGGATGCCATTACAAGAAATAAGCAAACTATTTCTTCAATGTATCAATATGTTCAGTCGTTACATCAATACTTTTTTTCATTATTAAAATCAAAAAATATTAATGCGGTCGATCACGTACGACGTAAACATTTTCCAAATTTTTCTTCGAATGCAGTTGTATTAAAATCATCTGAATTAAATACATCATCATTATTAGCGATTGCGGACAAAAAACGAATTTACTTTGACCAGCGCGAAGGCAATATTCGCCTCGGATTTGGTATTCAACATAGTCGAAATGATATTGATAAACTAGCTGATATATTTTTTTGCTAAATAATAAGTTTAGGATGGGATAATAAAAAATCTCTATAATGTTTGCTTGTATCACTTTCTGATAGTGAAAAGAAACCACGTTTAATGATAATTGCACCAGATGACTTTAAATTCTTTGCTTTTTGTACTAAAGCCTGCATGGAATTAATTTTAGTAACTTCTGAAATAGCTGAATTTAGGTCGGCAATTTTTTGTTGTGTTTTTTCTTGAGACATAAATAAAGAATGAATAAACCAATCTTTTGTATTTAATCGACTAACTTCATCTTTTAAAAATTCAATTAAATCTGTTCTAGTGGTGATGAATTGGCGATTATCTTCAATAATTTTGCTTATCAATTGTGGATAATCTTGTTGATTAATATTTTTTGTTACTAAACTTCGTTTTACTTTATTGATGATTTCATCCATTAATAATTGACGTGAATTATCTCTCTTTGATGGAGTATTAAAATTCATATTACTAATAATATTTTCCGTTTCAACTTTAATAAGTTCACTTAGTTTAAATGAATTTTTAATTAATATTTCAACTGGCACCATGTTATACAAAGGAACGGTTGCATTACGCTGCATCATACTTGATGTCAATCCTATAAAACATTCCTTAAGAGATTGATCTAAAATTTTTTCAGCTTCTTGAAATATAAGTGAGCTTGGGAGTTCGCCGCATGCCATCATAATAATCGTTTTAGTTTGCGCATAACCTTCACTTTCGATAGCATAAATTTTTTTTAAAAATTGCTTTTGGTTATTAAAATTGTTGAATAATGATTCGCTATAGGCTGCGTAAATATACTCGCGAAATTCCATTTGTAATTGCTTATTCATGGAATGACGTTCGGGACATTTTATCTTAAACCGCTTCAAAAACTCATCTCTTAAACCATAGGCTTTGCCATGTTTATATAACTGTGAAATAGTATCAGCAACAACATCATCGTTTGTATCTGAGTGAACTATTACAACGCTTTTTTCTGCTACATTTAAACGTTCTAGCATAGCTGCTGCTAGTTTTAATTTTTCTTCTTGAATGAATCTATCTAATTCAATACTTAATTCAGCAATGTTGTTCAATAAACTTTTTTTGTCCTTATGTTTAGCTAAAGATAATAAGGAACAATCGTTTTTCATTATCATTAAATACTCAGATAATCTTGCCAAATTATCTCTTACTTTAATTAACAAAGGCGAAGAACAAGCAGCATAATATTTTCTGATTCGCCATTCATTTTCAATTTGAGATATTTCATCAAGTGCTTTTTTATCTGAACTTGCATTTGCTCTCGCTTGTGCAAATCCATCTTCGTTCAATTCTTTAATTGCTGCATCATAAGCGAGCTTCCTGTTTTTTATTTTTTCAGCTTCTACTAATTTTTTCAGCTCATCCATGTTAACTTTTTCATTAGTTTTATTTTGGACTTTCTGTTCTTCTCTATTTTTTTGAATCCCAATTGCTTCACGGATAACTTGACCATCAGCTTCTTCAATATAATCAGATATGTTCGTAAGCGAATTTGCAATTGATTTTATTATGTCAATATTAACTTTATCGAGTGTAGGACAGATATCAAACCCATATTTAAGCGGTAAGTGTTCAAGAAAATTAACGAATTGATTGATATTATCAATTTTGTATTGATAATTTTCATGTATATCATTGAATAAGTTTGTCTGTCGGTTAAAGTCAGTTTGAGTTGATATTTCCTTGAAATGACTTAACATCCATCACCTCGATTTTTAGTATGAATGCTGAAATTAAATAAAATGATAACACATTTTTTTAAATGCTTGGTATCGTTCTTCTAGCTCTTCTTGATAGTTCGCTGTTATCGTCACATGGCCTAATTTACGCTGCGGCATTGCCTTTTTCCCATAAGAATGTAAATGCAATCCAGGAATAGCCAATATTTCTTTGCTATCCGGCTCACGCCCAATACAATTTATCATTATACTGAAGCCTCTTGGTTTAGTTGAACCAAGTGGCAACCCAGTGATTGCTCGTAAATGATTTTCAAACTGGCTAGTTTCAGCGCCTTCAATTGTCCAGTGGCCTGTGTTATGCACTCGTGGCGCTATTTCATTACCAATTAATTTTTCATCTGCGTAAAAAAACTCAATTGCCATCACGCCTACATAATTTAATTTGATAAAAACTTTTTTTGCATATTCTTCTGCTTGTTTTTGTAATAGTTCATTTTCAAATGGTGCACGTGATATTCGCAAAATTCCTTTCTCATGTTTGTTTAATACTAAGGAATAAAATCGCATTTCACCTGCTAGATTTCGTACAGCAATAATCGATACTTCAAATTCAAAAGGAATAAATTTTTCTAAAATGAGTGCAGAACCACCAAACAGATCCCAAGCAGATTTGGCTTGTATTAAATTATGTATAACCACCTGCCCCTTACCATCATAGCCGCTACGACGTGTTTTTAGCAAAACAGGAAATTGTAATTGTGTTGCGCCTGCTACTAAGTCATCCCATGAATCGATTTTCACATATTGTGCTGTTGGTATAGTTAACTCAGAAAATAATTCTTTTTCAAACAAACGATCTTGTGTTACACGCAAAGCATCAAGATTAGGTAACATCTGACATTTATCAGCAATTTTTTCTACTAATTCATATGGCAAATTTTCTGTTTCAATTGTCACGCAATCAACTTGATTTAAAAAATGATTCACTGCGGCATCATCATTCAATGAAGCATGAATGACTTCAGTCACCTCTCTTGCACACGCATCTATTGCTTGATCAATACAAAGTATTGTTAACCCTAACGGATATCCCGCAAGCGCCAACATACGCGCGAGCTGACCACCGCCTAATATACCGATTATCATATTTTGTTATTCTCTTGGATCAGATTTATCAAGAATTTTTTGTGTTTGTTCATCACGGAATTTTTCTAATGCTGCTGCAATCGCTGGATATTTATTAGCAAGAATTGCTGCTGCAAATAACGCAGCATTGATTGCACCCGCTTTTCCCACCGCAAGTGTACCAACCGGAATGCCTGCGGGCATTTGTACAATAGATAGCAATGAGTCTAAGCCATTAAATGTTTTCGATTGTATTGGTACGCCTAATACAGGCAAAATGGTTTTAGCTGCTAGCATCCCCGGCAAATGAGCTGCACCGCCTGCACCTGCAATTAGCACTTCTAAATCGCGCGATTTAGCGCCTTCTGCATAGGAAAATAATTTATCTGGCGTACGATGAGCCGACACTATTTCCACTTCGTAATGAATGCCTAATTGATCAAGCACATTAGCTGTGTGAATTAATGTCTCCCAGTCGCTCTGCGAGCCCATTATTAAACCCACTAATTTTTTTGCCATTGTCATATTAAAACCCTATTTTGGTCAGATTAGCGCCATTCGTGTTGTAAGGCAGATTTTAAGCTAGGATACAAAAAGGTAAACCCAGATGCTAGCAATCTCTTCGAATAAGCACACTGGCCGTTTAATAATAATTCATCAGCCATCTGACCAAATAATAATTTTAGCAACCAAGCTGGCGTGGAGAAAATACAAGGTCTATGCATCACATGAGCTAATGTCTTAGCAAAATCCATTTGTGACACACATTCTGGCGCACATAAATTCACTGGTCCCACGATATCCGGATGATCGAGCAAAAATAATATGGCACGCACCAAATCATCAATATGAATCCACGTAAACGCTTGTTTACCTGAGCCTACTCGACCTCCCAGCCCAATATAAAAACTCATTGATAGCTTTTTTAGCACCGCTTCATTGCGTTTTAATACCACACCAAAACGCATGATAGTCACAGGTACCTGAACTTCATCAGCTGAATGAGCTGCCCATTCCCAAGTTTGACCAACTTCACTTAAAAAATCGGCTGGGTGACCAAATGGAATGTCAGCTTCTTCGGAAAATGCAGGTGGTAATGTATTATTAATTGGTTGCAACCCATAAATTCCTACTGCACTGGTATTATATAAATGAGGTTTTTTATTAGCACTAGCGCACCATTTTACTAAACGTGTTGTTGAGTCAACTCGACTTTGTATAATTTTATTTTTAATCGTCTCCGTCCAACGATGATCACCAATATTTTCTCCTACCAGATTAATCACAGCATCTACCTCATTTGGATTAATGGTATTTAATTCATCCCATGATGCAGCAACAACGGTTTGATGAAAAATGTTAGCTATTTTATTTTTATCACGTCCAAGCACGATAATTGAATGCTGTGCTTGTAATAATGCTGGAATTAAATATCGGCCAACAAACCCCGTTCCACCTGCAATTAATATTTTCATCGTAATAATCCATAAAATAATATTATTTTTTACGTAGCGACTTAACAGGCAACGATTTTGATTTTAAAATTTCATCTTGAATTTTTAAACAATAAGCTTGATATGGCTGTGAAGATAATTTTAATTGAATACTTTCGAGTGTGGTAATTTTATATAGCATTAATTGAGCATAGAGATATTGCTCATCAACTGTCAGATCATTTTTTGCGGCAGAAAATGTCCCCATACGTTCATATTTCGCCACACGATTAAATGCTTTTAAATAAGGCACTTTATTAACATCAAAATATTGTGGACGAATTTGATATTCACGTTCAATATGATTGAAAAACGAATTCATGGTTTTAAAAAACATATTCAAACCAATCACGGGGTCCATTTCAACTTTCATATCTGGTTTATCAGGATCTAATGAAATTTTTTCCGCCTTTGAAACTTGATTTAATATTTTGATACATTCGTTCACATCAATTGTATATTGAAATCGTCCCTCAAGATGGCCGTCAAAATCGTTAATTATGCTCGACAACTCGGCAGTTATATTTAACACATCTTCGAGATAAGTTCCTTCTAATATAGGTGCAGGAACAAGTTTCTTTTTAGTTTTATTGATTGAAGATTGTGATGTGGTTTTATCCGCAGAAATAATAAAAGATGGAAGCCAGTTTAAATATCCGCTTGTTGGTTCAATATTTTCTGTTGATACTTTATTAGTATCATTTTCATCTACTTCTTTGAAAATAAGCAAATTAGGAAACAATGAATCATGACAAGCATGCGTTCCGCGCGCTTCACTACCTTTGCCATGTTGCTTGACTGTTTCGCCTTTTTTAATAAACATTTTTATACGAACTCTTTTTCTTTTGTTCATACTCAGCATCTGATAAAAAATCTCAAAACCGCCTCTTGCAGCCAACCAGTCAATAGCGCTCATCTCTGAAAGCTGTGTATAC
>CAZKUQ010000042.1:0-14094 GCA_964555965.1 uncultured Coxiellaceae bacterium | reverse complement strand
ATGACATATTGTTTAAGGTTTAAAGATCCTTAACTTAATGTCAGTGATTCAAAGAGAAATTCCGCCCTTCGACGGGATGACTTACACTTCGTGGATGTCACTTACATCGATAACCAATTGCTTCAGCAATGTTTTGAGCTGTCATAACAGCATGTTGACTGAGATCAGCAATCGTACGCGCCACTTTTAAAATTCGATGATAAACACGAGCAGAGAAATTAAATTTTGTCATCACTTGATTCAACAAATGTTGTGCTGGCTGATCAATCTGACAATATTTTTCTAACTCCGTCACAGAAAGATACGCATTTAATTTTTTTTGCCGATTTAATTGGAAATGCCGCGCTTTTATCACTCGCTCACGAACTTGCTGACTCGTTTCTATTTGTTGATCATTGATCGCAAGCATCTCAGGCGACATTCGTGCTACTTCAACATGCATATCAATACGATCTAATAAGGGCCCGGAAATTTTATTCATATATCTTTTTATTTGCTCGTGAGAACACTGACACATGTCGTGTGAAGCCCCAGCATAACCACAAGGACAAGGATTCATCGCGGCAATAAATTGGAATTGTGCGGGGAAAACGGTTTGAAATGCTGCACGAGAAATCGTGATATGACCTGATTCAAGCGGCTCACGCAAACATTCTAATACATGACGACTAAATTCTGGCAATTCATCTAAAAATAAAACACCATGATGCGCTAATGAAATTTCACCTGGTTTCGGCGGTCTTCCTCCACCAACCAATGCCACACTAGAACTACTATGATGTGGCGAACGAAATGGAATACGTCGCCATTCTTCAGGACGAAATCCGGTGCTACTAACTGATGCAATCGCTGCGACTGCTAATGCTTCATCATCACTAATATCTGGCAAAATACTCGGTAATCGACTGGCTAGCATGGTCTTGCCAGTGCCTGGTGGCCCAGTTAATAACAAACTATGTTTTCCTGCTGCTGCAATTTCTAATGAACGCTTTGCGTGCGGCTGACCTTTCACTTCTGCTAAATCAAATGATGGAAGAATTGGTGTGATATTTGTATTTAATTGGCAATGTGATAATTTATTTTCGCCTTGCAAATGCGAACATACTTCCAAAATATGTGAAGCAAATAATACTTCAGCATGACGCACCAACGCTGCTTCAAAAGCATTTGCCGATGGCACAATTAATCGACGACCGGATTGATGGGCTGCTAACACAACCGGTAGCACACCACGAATTGCTCGCAGTTCACCTGATAATGCCAGTTCACCAGTAAATTCATATTCTGCTAATACATCGCGAGAAATCTGACCAGATGCTGCTAAAATACCAAGCGCGATAGGCAAATCAAATCGTCCGCCTTCTTTGGGTAAATCAGCTGGTGCTAAATTGACTGTAATATGTCGAATCGGAAATTCAAAATGAGTATTCATTAATGTACTACGTACACGATCACGACTTTCTTTCACTGCCGCTTCAGCGAGTCCAACAATATTAAATCCTGGCATGCCATTCGAAAGATGTACTTCCACCGTCACTAATGGTGCAGTAATGCCAGATGAAGCACGACTATAAACAATCGCAAGCGACATAATTTTTTCCTTTTAATTATCGTTCACCTTCGAGATGGCGAACGGTTTTAGATAAGTAATTGATGTCATGTCAGCGAAAGCTGACATCTAGTTAGGTGGGTTTGTAAAAAATCGCAATGATAAAAAATCAAAATTGAATATTGGTACTCAGATTTTAATGTCGATCTTGATGCCAGCTTTCGCTGGCATGACATTCCTGATCCGGGGCCCGCGGAGATAAATGTCAGAGCAACGAAAAAAGAGAATTCATTTCTTGCAATTGCTCTGGTGTGCCAATGTTAAACCAAGAACCAGTATAAAATTCGCCCGTAATTTGACGACGTTCGATAGCAGGAAATAATAATTTATTTAATGGGAAATGGCCGGGATTGGAAGAAGCAAATAATTCTTTACGATACACACCAACATTGCCGAAAGTGTAAGTCGGTTTCGCTTGCATATCAACATATTCATTCACTAATCCAAAATCACCGCGCGGATGGAAATCAGGATTCGCTACTAACATTAAATGAGCTAAACCAGTTGGTTGTTTAGGTAATTGTTGCAAAGGAAAATCACAAATCACATCACTGCTTAATACGACAAAAGGTTCATCCCCTAGCAGCGGCAATGCTTGCAAAATGCCGCCGCCCGTTTCCAGGCGCTCTTTTTCACGCGAATAAACAATATCAACACCAAATGCATGACCATTACCAAGCGCGGCTGTGATTTGCTCTTGATGATAAGCAATGTTGATAACAATGTCAGTGATATCAGCCTGTTTTAAATTAGCGATCGCATATTCAATTAAAAAATGCCCTCCCACTTTTAATAATGGTTTGGGCGTATGCAAGGTTAATTCGCCCATTCGTTCACCGCGACCTGCTGCTAAAATCATGGCGCGCATAATAATTGTTCTCGTTTTAACGCGACAGAAATATCTGTCAGCAAATAATCGTGTAAGGCAAAAAATTCAGGATATTTTTCACTAACGTGCAATAAATAATTGAGTGTGCGTGGAATATGCTGCAAATAGTCCGGTTGCTGATCACGCACATATTTTCGTGCGAATGTCATTAATGTTTTTAAATGTCGTTGCATGCCCATTAAATCAAACCAGCGCAAAAATTGCGGCTCGTGAACATGAGTTAAGAGTTGTTGCTTTTGCAATTTATGTAAATACGAAAGCGCCCAACGTTCCACATCTGCCAAAGGCCAATCAATGTAGCAATCTCGCAGCAATGAAGCCAGATCATAAGTAATCGGCCCAATAAACGCATCTTGGAAATCCAACACCCCCACTTGATCATTTGGCAATACCATTAAATTAGCCGAATGATAATCGCGATGCATAAATGTATGGGGCTGTTTTTCGGCATTTTCGACTAATTTTGCATAGCAAACATCAAGCTCATTTTCATTTCGAATGACATCAAATTTTAAAAATTTTTGCAGGAACCATTCCTTATGCCAAGCCCATTCTTGCCAAATAAAATCACTCGAAAATGGTGGAATTTCTCTGTCAGAAACGTGTCGGCAACTTTGTAAAACGGCTAACGAATCAAGCGCGAGATCATATAAATGATCTGCGTTTTTTGCATTTAATGCCTTGAGATAAGTGAGATTTCCAAAGTCAGTCAGCAGCAAAAACCCTTGCTCCAAATCAGCACGAACGACGGTTGGTGTCTGTAACCCCATGTTTTTTAATGCTTCTGCGATTGCCACAAAAGGCGCACAATTTTCTTTTGGCGGCGGTGCATCCATTGCCACATAAGAAATTTCTGGCGTTGCAACGCGAAAATAACGGCGAAAACTTGCATCACCTGTCATGGGAAAAAGTTCATCAAATGTCAGTTGGCAATGATGAAAAAGCCAATCAGTTAATTGTAATTTTCGTGCATCAGCGGATTCCATTAGGTATCTCTTTTCGTTACACTTGCCGGAATTGTTTAATAAATTTTAGCTCAACAATGCAACAGAATATAACTCACGGAAGTGCAAATGTCTGCAATAAAAACGCTCATTAGCGCTAGTTTACTGGCATCTAGTTTGCAGGCTGGTATCACGTTTGCTGCGCCGATAAATAATAAAAACACGGAAGCCGCCGCCTCTCCTGCCGATCAATTGGGCTGGGTAAGCAGCAATCTTAATAATTGCGGCGGTTATTATCTTGATCAACCATTTGTTTTTCCTGTTAATGTTAAGAAAAATAATTTAGTGGAAATGACGAGCGATCAATCCTTATTTTCTCAACGCGGCACGTCTATTTTCGAGGGCAAAGTATCACTCACTCGTTATGGACAGCAAATAACCGCTAATAAAGCTTATCTTTACCGTGACCCGGTAACAGGCAATTTAAGTTACACAGAAATGATTGGCGATGTCCATTTGCGTGAGCCTAATACGTTAGTCATTGGTAAAAAAGGTGTCTATTATTTTGATACCAAAAGTAAGTCGCTCATGGATATTTTGTATCGCACAGCGATGCAAGGAAGGCAATTGATTGGGCCTCGAGTAAGCGAAGATGAAATGCAACGCGAACGTAAAGTTAGTGCACTAACTGCCTGGGGAAGTGCCGATACATTCTCACAAACTGAGCCTAAAATTTATGATTTTGCCGGCGCCTCTTACACGACTTGCCCACCCATCAGTCCTGCTTGGCACGTGAAAGCAAGTCACATTATTATCAATAAAAATACTGGTCGTGGTTATGCAACGAATGCCCGAATTTATGTAAAACAATTACCGGTTTTTTATTTTCCTTACATGAATTTTTCGATTGACCAGCAACGAAAAAGCGGTTTTCTCTGGCCAACCGTTGGTGGATCTAACTCATGGGGACCTTCTCTTTCCACCCCATTTTATTGGAACATGGCACCCAATTATGACATGACGATTACGCCGGCTATCTTAACCAAACGTGGCATTCAATTATCAGATAAATTTCGTTATTTAACTGAAACGAGTACCGGCACCATTGATGTGAGTGTGTTGCCTAACGATTTATACTTTCAACAATTTCAAACAGCAACCAAAGAAGATCCGCAATATTCGCAATCTGATAACCTCACAACACAAGCAGAATTTAATCGCTTAATGAATGACAGTCCTACTCGAAAAGGATTTTTTTGGCGAAATAATTCTTGGTTTAATGAACATTGGTCTAGTCATATTGATTTTAATTATGCGGGTGATGATTACTACATGCGTGATTTTGGCAACCTCAATCAATTGAGCCAAAATCAATTACTGCAAGAAGGTGATATTTCTTATAAAGGTCAAAATTGGAATTTCATTGGGCGAATGCAAACGTATCAAACCTTGCATCCTGTTGATGAATCACCTGTCACCAATTCTTATCGCCGCTTTCCGCAATTAATTTGGAATGGCGATTATCCCGATCAACAATTTGGTTTGGAATATTTTATTAATAACGAAGTGACACATTTTGATATTCGCAATACGCCTGGAGGTACTAATCAACCAATTGGTAATCGTATTAATTTGCAGCCGGGAGTGAGTTTACCGATTTATACACCTTATTTTTATATCAACCCACGCGCGCAATTAGCCCTCACTGGTTATAACCTTTATCAAACGCTTGATACAAATACACCAACAAATATTCAACGTCATCTTCCTATTTTTGACGTTGCCATCAGCTCAGCATTTATTCGTGATACTGGATTTTTGGGACATAATTATCAACAAACATTAGAACCACAAGTTTATTACACGTATATTCCTTATCGTAATCAAGCAACCATTCCTACGTTTGATACCACTGTTAACACACTCACCTATGATCAACTGTTTAATTACAATCGTTTTAGCGGTATCGATCGTATTGGTGATGCGAATCAAGTGGGTGTGGGTGTCTCAACACGATTAATCGATCAAGAAACAGGTTTAGAAAAAGTGCGTTTGGGCGTGGGTGACATTATTTATTTTGCAAATCGACGCGTAACATTTTGTAATAATACTTCCTGCACTGACAATCCATTTAACCCAGATAATCATCGACGGTTATCACCTATCTCTGGATTACTTGAATATAAAGTTAACCCGCTTTGGAATCTTAGTTCCAATGCCATTTGGAATCCAATTTCAAAACAATTAGACAACTCCAGGATTGGATTGCATTACAAATTGGATGAAATTTATATTGCCAATTTAGGTTACAGCTTTGTTAGAAACGGCGATGTGCTATCAGGCATTAATGTCAACTCCTCCAAAAACAACTTAAAATTAACTGATTTTTCAATTGGCTGGCCCGTTGTGTCCGATATCAGTGCCGTTGGCCGATGGAGTCAAAACTGGAATCAACATCATTTGCAGAACCTATTGTATGGGTTACAATATGACACTTGTTGTTGGGCAATGAGATTTGTGGCTGGCCGCGCTTATATTGGCCTGGATCCAAACAATAACAACAAACCGCAATATAATTCCCAAGCCTATATTCAATTTGCACTAAAAGGATTGGGAAATATTGGATCAGGAAATCCAAGCGGCTTACTTAACTCAATCACTGGTTACAATACACAATTTGGGCAGGAATTTTAAATGAAAAAAACCATCATTCTCAGTTGTTTACTTAGCCTATTTTCCTTTGCAAGCTATGCAAACTCTTCATCTGAAACATTAGATAGCATGGCTGCTGTGGTAAATGATGATGTGATTACACAAAGCGAATTAAAACACGCCATCAAGACCACCAAAGTGCAACTCACACAACAAAACATGGCAGCGCCTAGCGATAACATGCTAAAAAAACAAGTGTTAGATCAACTCATTCTGAAAAAATTACAATTACAAATTGCTAAACAAGTAGGTGTTGAAGTATCTGATTCAGAACTAGATAACACTATCAAAAATATCGCCACACAAAATCAAATCACCGTAGAAAATTTATATCAACGTATTAATCAAGAAGGGATGTCATCGACTGATTATCGTAATGAAATGCGAGATCAAATGACGTTACAAAAACTTCAACAACAAGAAGTCGCCAGCAAAATTAGTATCACGCCACAAGAAGTACAAACATTTATGCATTCGCGTGCATGGCAATCAAGTGCAGCAAAAGAATATCAATTACAAGATATTTTAGTGCCGGTATCAGATACACCATCTTCGGAAGAACTCGCTAGTGCTAAAAAACGCGCTGATGAGTTAGTCAATCAATTACATCAAGGTAAATCATTTCAATCCGTCGCTCAAACAGAATCGAGTGATCCCAATGCCTTGCAAGGCGGCGATCTTGGTTGGCGAAAATTATCTGAAATCCCAACCGCTTTTTCTGATACGGTGGTGAAAATGAATAAAAATGATATTAGCAATCCTATTCAAACACCCAACGGTTTTCATATTCTCAAATTAACCAATGTTCGCGGTACGCATTCTGCTATGCCAGATCGCAAAACGATTGAAGCACAATTATTACAACAAAAATTTGAAGAAGCGGTTAAAAATTGGGTATCAAAAATTCGTGGCCAAGCATTTATTGTTAAAAATGAAATAGCTTAATGAAACGCATTGTAATCACGCCAGGCGAACCTGCTGGAATTGGTCCGGATGTTGTCATTGCAGCGGCACAACAATCTTGGAACGCAGAACTCATCGCTATTGCTGATCCGGTTTTGTTAACCGAACGAGCAAAGTTACTTGGCATGAACTTAACATTAGTACCATGTGATTTTAAAAGCGCGGCAGAAAAACATTTGCCCGGTCAACTGAAAATTATTCCTCATGCTTTATCTTCAGAAGTGATACCAGGAAAATTAACCGCTGCTAACGTGAATTATGTCTTACAAACATTAGAAACGGCAGCATCGCTTTGCATGAATCAACAAGCAGATGCGATTGTGACAGGGCCTGTTCATAAAGGTATTATCAATCAAGCAGGCGTTTCATTTCATGGTCATACAGAATTTTTTGCTGAAAAAGCGAATATCAAACAAACAATGATGTTATTTGTCATCGACAAACTAAAAGTTGCATTAGTGACAACTCATTTGCCTCTTGCAGACGTATCCAAAGCAGTTACCAAAGAAAAACTTCACACGATGTTATCTATTCTGTATGAAGGATTACAAAAATATTTTCATCTCGCTGCACCGCGAATGTTAGTTTGTGGATTAAACCCACATGCTGGTGAAAATGGTTATCTGGGACGAGAAGAAATCGATGTGATCACGCCAGTGCTTGAAATATGGCAAAAAAATCATGTTAATGTGATTGGCCCCTTACCGGCTGATACGATTTTCACTCCAAAACATTTGGAGCAAGCTGATGCTATTCTCGCCATGTATCATGATCAAGCATTGCCGCTGATTAAATACATTGGGTTTGATCGAGCAGTTAACATGACATTAGGATTACCCTATCTTCGCACTTCTGTTGATCATGGTACGGCATTAGATATAGCTAGCACGGGTAATGCGGATGCTGGCAGCATGAAAGCTGCGATTAACTTAGCGATTGAGTTAAATTAACCTCATGATGATGAAGACCTTACCAACACCGCCATCGTCAGTCGCGTCACGGAAATAAGCTCATTTTTCTCATTTCTCATTTCAATTCCCCACACTTGCGTGCTTTTTCCTAAATGAAATGGTTTAGCAATTGCTGTGACGGTACCTTCTTTAATCGAACGGATATGATTCGTATTAATATCTAAACCCACACAATAATGATGTTCATCAACACACAAATTAGCCGCAGTACTGCCTACTGTTTCAGCAAGCACACAAGATGCGCCACCGTGCATTATTCCAACAGGTTGTTTAGTGCGATGATCAACTGGCATCGTTGCCGTCAAATAATTTTCGCCGACTTCAGTAAATTGGATACCTAAATGATCAGACATGGTGTTATTCCCACGTTCATTTGCCGTTTTGATATCTGTCGGCATTTTCCAAATTTTTACCATATGGAGTAAATCCTAGCCTATGAGTTATAAGACCTTTATAATACTTGGATTGTAAAATCTGGAATATGGTATTCATGAAAAAAAATATTCTTTTCATCATGATGTTAATGTGCTTGCAGACGACAGCTCACGCAGTCGACTTAATTGAAGTCTACCAACAAGCCTTAACGAGTGATCCTACTTATCTGCAAGCCATTTCACAGCGTTTAGCAACGCGTGAAGGTGTGCCCATTAGTATTTCTCAATTATTGCCAAATATTTCTTTTACAGCTAATCCTTCATTAACACGTACTGCTTACGCAGGTGCAGATGTGACTGGCACTTCTGCGCTTAATCCGCGTAATAATACTGGTCGTGATTACACGATGGCGCTGACCTTAACTCAAACGGTTTTTAATTATACTGATTTTGCAAATGTCGCTGGCTCACTTGCCACTGCCAAAGGTGCAGATGCCACCTTAAATGCAGCATTACAAAGTCTCATGATTCGCGTATCTAGTGCTTACTTTGCTGTGTTAAAAGACGAAGATAATTTAAGTTACAATGAAGCATCTAAAATTGCTTATGAAGAACAACTTGATCAGGTGAAACAACAATTTCAAGTAGGATTAAAAACAATTACCGATGTCTATACTGCAGAAGCATCTTATGATTCTGCTGTTGCCCTTTATATTGCAGCACAAACAACATTAGCAAATGATCGAGAAAATTTACGCGTGATTACTGGAAAATATTATCCCGTTCTTGCTTCACTTAGCGAAAATTTTCCGTTGATATCACCAAGACCTGCCAATGTTGAAAAATGGGTGACGACTGCCTTACAACAAAATTGGTCGGTTAAATCTTCACAATATTCTGTTGAGACCGCGCGTCAAACTGTACATCAACAATTTGGCGGACATTTACCAACTGTCAGCGTACAAGGAACATTAGATAGAATTTATTCGATGAATATTAATGGTTATTCAAATGTAAATCAACGAAATGGTCCATCCACTCAAACAGATCGTTCAATTCAGTTAAATATTACGATGCCGATATTTGAAGGTGGAAATGTTGTCGCACAAACTAATCAAGCTGCTTATAACTTTAAAGTTGCTCAACAATCGCTTGAGCTAACGACTAGAAATACCATCAACACAACACGACAAAGTTATCTTGGTGTGATTTCGGGTATAAGCCAAATTGCTGCTGATAAACAAGCAATTAAATCATCTATTAGCTCACTTGAAGGCATGGAAGAAAGTTATAAAGTGGGAACAGAAACATTGGTTGATGTATTAAATCAGCAACAAAAAGTTTTTGAAGCACAAACACAATATGCAACTGATCGTTATGCCTATGTCAATAATCTATTAGCATTAAAACAAGCTGCTGGAACACTTAGTTTCGATGATTTACGGGCTATCAATGCGTGGTTATTCCATAAACCAAGACCGACTATTTCTGGTAAACGATCGACGAACTATCACAAACATACTTCTGTGCAGCATCCAAAAAGAAAATCGGTTTAGAAGTGTCATCCCGGAATTTTGCGCTATTTTTTAGCGCAAAATATCCGGGATCCACGTAAAAAATTTGGCAAGGAAGCCATGAAAAAACTTTATCAATTTATTTGTAGTTTATTTTTATTGATTCCTTTATCCGCGCATGCCGAATCAAATAACAAAATTAATTTCTTTGGCTATGTTGATGGCTCATATAATTATTTATATCGAAGTAATTTATTTACGAGTGGCACTCATAATCGTGTTTATGATCTCGAACAAAACGGATTAACACTGCAACAAATTTATCTTCTATTAGATAAATTGCCTGATCAAGGATTAGGTGGCGGATTGAATATTATTATTGGCCGTGATGCCAATGAAATTTCGCCTGCAGGATTAAATCCTAATGTTTTTGATATACAAAATATTGGCCTAACTGTTGCGCAAGCTTATCTGCAATATTCGTATCAATCCTTTACTTTAAAAGCGGGTGAAATGTTATCGCTTGCCGGGCTTGAACAAAATAATTATGCTGACGATACGAATTTTTCTCGTTCTATTCTTGATGGTTACGCACAATCAGGCATACATGTTGGGTTACGGGCAACAAAAAAATTTAATCAGCAAATTAGTTTCATTGCCGGTGTTAATAATGGTTGGAATAGCATTCGGCAACCAGGTCGATTAAATACCATTGAATTTGGTATTAACTATATTCCATGTCATATTTTATCTTTAACAATTGATGGATCTTCTGGCCAACAATATTTAACTGATAATACATTTACTGGCCCAACTGGTGTGAGAAATTTATTAGATATATTTGGAACATTAACTATTACTGACCAATTAAATCTCGCGATGAATTATGATTATGGCGTGCAATCAAAAGCATTATTGCCTAATGCCGATATCAAACGCACTACTTGGCAAGGGTTTGCTGGTTATTTAAATTATTTATTTAATGACAAATGGCGAACTTCTTTTCGCAGTGAAATTTTTTCTGACAGTGATGGATATCGCACTGGTGTGCGGCAAAATTGGCGTGAAATAACCTTAACCCTTGGTTACCTGCCAATTAAAAAATTAGAATTTCGTGGCGAAATCCGCCGCGATTTTTCGAATGTGAATTCATTTTTGGATACCAATAGAATAAATACAGCTAATACTCAACAATCGTATGCGTTAAATGTGTTATATCAATTCGCATAAATTTTCTTATGTAACTCCCCTTCTCATCTCGCAAAATGTCATTCCCACGAAAGTGGGAATCTATGAAAAGGAAGAGGCTCGAAGCACGAACGGAAAATAATGTTATTTCTCTGTTAACTTTTTATATTTCTCTAACAACTGATCATCCGTTTCAGGATGATTCACATCTTTGATAATACAACTCACTGGACACACCGAAACACATTGCGGTTCTGCAAAATGACCAACACATTCAGTGCATTTATCCGGATAAATTTCATAAATCATGTCGCCTTGATAAATAGCCGTGTTTGGACAAACTGGTTCACACACATCACAATTGATGCACTCGTCAGTAATGACTAATGCCATATTTCACCAACCTCATGATCGATATTTTTTTAATAATGCTTCAGCCACGCTCGCCGGAACAAACCCGCTAATATCACCGCCAAGTGACGCAATTTCACGTACGATGCTTGACGAAATATACATATATTTTTCTGCTGGCATCAAAAACATGGATTCAATCTCTGGATTCAAAAATCGATTCATACTTGCCAATTGAAATTCATAATCAAAATCAGCCACTGCTCGCAAGCCACGCAAAATCACATTAGCTTGATGTTCTTTTGCAAAATTTAGCAATAACGTATCAAATCCTTTCACCATGACATTTTGGTGTTGCGACAAAACGGTTTCCGCTAATGTGACTCGTTCATTCAATGAAAATAACGGTTGTTTTTTGGGACTGGCTGCAACGGCAACAATCACCTGATTAAAAATTCGTGCGGCTCTTTCCACTAAATCAACATGACCAAAGGTAATTGGATCAAATGTCCCAGCATATACAGCGATATTTTTCATCGTCAAAAACTCTCCGTCCTTTTTATTTCAACCTAAAATAGCACATGATCGGGTATAATAGATTAAGACTGCTCTAGCTATTTTTAAACGAGTCTTTATATCACATAAATAATGAATAAAAAATTGAGAGTAGTTTTATGTTTGAATTCAAACTGATACATAATGCTAATGGCGAAGTGGATCATATTGAAACTTCACTGACGGGTTATGATCTGCTCGGTACGCCCAAACTCAATAAAGGTTGTGCTTTTTCGCAAGAAGAGCGCGAACTCTTTGGCTTAACAGGGTTGTTACCACATCAAGTTGAAACGTTTGAACAACAAATTGCACGCATGTATGTGCAATATCATGAACATCACACCAATATTGGAAAAAATATTTATCTCAACATGTTGCATGATTATAACGAAACCTTATTTTATAAATTAGCAAGCGATCATCTTGAAGAAATGCTTCCTATCATTTACACGCCAACGGTTGGTGAAGCCGTACAACGTTTTAGTCTAGAACATCGCAAAGCAAAAGGTCTTTATATCAGTTATCCGGATCGTGAAAAAATCGATGAAATGCTTGCCCATCGTTTACCGCCTGAAGTGGATTTATCGGTTGTGACAGATGGTGAAGCCGTGCTTGGCATTGGTGATCAAGGCATAGGTGGCATTAATATTTCGATAGCAAAATTGATGGTTTACACCTTGTGTGCTGGCGTGAATCCACATCGTGTACTGCCCATTCAACTGGATGTTGGCACCAATAATCCACATTTGCTTAATGATCCTATGTATCTTGGTTGGCGACATGAACGAATCACGGGACAAGAATATGATGACTTCATTGATCAATTCGTTACAACCATTACACGAAAATTTCCACACATCATGTTGCATTGGGAAGATGTCGGACGTGATAATGCACGTCGAATTTTAACGCGTTATCGTGAAAAAATTTGCACGATTAATGGCGATATGCAAACAACCGGTGTGGTGGCACTTGCTTGCATACTTGCTGGCGTGATTGCAAGCAGCGTTCCGTTACCTCAACATCGAATTGTTATTTTTGGCGCAGGAACGGCAGGTGTTGGTATAGCTGATCAAATTTATGGTGCGCTATTACGCGCTGGATTAAGCGAAAAAGAAGCGCGAGCACGATTTTATTTAATCGATAAACCAGGTTTATTAACAACTACTTCTACATTACTTCCTTTTCAATCACCTTATGCACGAGAAGCTGAAGAAGTAGCTGCTTGGGAGAAACAAGATACCGCTTATATTAATTTATTTGATGTCATTAAAAATATAAAACCAACTATTTTAATTGGCTGTTCGACTGTCACCGGCGCATTTAATGAAAGCATTATCCGCTTGATGGCTGCACAAACAGAACGTCCTATTATCATGCCATTATCTAATCCCACTTCACTTTCCGAAGCAAAACCAGAAGATTTATTACGCTGGACAAATGGCAAAGCAATCATTGCAACGGGCAGTCCTTTTCCTGATGTCGTGTTTGAAGGCAAACGTTATCGCATCGCACAAAGTAACAATGCGCTTGCTTTTCCTGGTATTGGATTAGGTGTCATTGCAAGCAAAGCTCAACGATTAACAGATGATATGCTATGGGCAGCAACACAAGCACTCAGTGAATGTTCACCGGTTATACAAGATAAAATGGCGCCCTTGCTTCCTAAGCTTGCTGAAGCGAAAATGGTAAGCATGAAAGTGGCGTTAGCTGTTGCTGAACAAGCTCGCACAGAAGGTGTGGCACATATTGGAAATGAGATTAATTTGACTGAACATATTAAAAAAATGATGTGGACATCTCGTTATTATCCTTATAAAAAAATTTGAGAATGTACACTATCCATGAAGGCCAGTCGTGTCATTCCCGCGAAAGCAGGAATCTATTTGATGGATCCCCGCCTTCGCGCACTAGTGTCCGGGAAAAAATTGTCATGCCAGCGAAAGCTGGCATCTAGAAGCTTTTGTTATATATATTTTGATATTTTAAATAAACATTCAATTTTTTGAATAATTGATTAGATG
>CAZKUQ010000041.1:0-14293 GCA_964555965.1 uncultured Coxiellaceae bacterium | reverse complement strand
AAATTATTCCGGACACTAGTGCGCTTTCGCGGGGATGAGATGCAATATAGGATGAGATGGAGGATGAGGATGACGCGGTTATATTTTTTGATTTTTTCTCTCACCTGAGTTATAAAACTTTATGAACACACGACATTACACCTTCTTCGACAAAATATGTTTGGGCGTTGATCAAGCCGTGCGAGCTCTCACTGATCATCCCAAAACAACGGGCAATCCTTATCCTGCAAAAGGTGTAGAAGAAATTCCTTTGACAGACGAACAATGCAAACATTCAGCCGGCCTCATGCGCATTAATCACGCGGGCGAAATTTGTGCGCAAGCGCTTTATCATGGGCAAGGTCTTGTATCGAAAACCAATGCCGTGCAAGAAAAAATGCAGCAAGCTGCGATCGAAGAGGGTGATCATCTTACATGGTGCAAGCAACGTTTAGATGAGCTTGGCAGTCACACGAGTTTCCTCAATCCGATGTGGTATGCAGGGTCATTTTGTATTGGCATGGCGGCAGGACTCATTGGCGACAAATGGAGTTTGGGCTTTGTTGCAGAAACCGAAACACAAGTGATAAAGCATCTTGAAAATCACTTGAAAATGTTGCCGGAACAAGATTTACGCAGCCATAAAATTTTGCTGCAGATGGAGCAAGATGAAGCCAAACATCGTCAAGAAGCAATTGATTCCGGTGCTCATGTTTTGCCTGATTTCATTAAAAAACTGATGTCTCTTACCTCAAAAATCATGGTCAAAACCGCCTACCGGTTGTGATTTTTTAATAAATCAATTGCTTAGAAAACATCCCCGGTAACTATTTCTTAAGCTTTACCATTTATACTTATGATAAATAAATAACTTAGCTATTTTTTATGAGGATATCGAGGCTGAGATGAGTGGTAGCAGAAAACTTAATGAAGAGCGTCAATTATTTGAGCTTGAAAACAATGATGATGTCTCTCAACTTTTCAAAAAACTTAGCGAAAGAATAACAGAATGGCGTGAAGCTGATTTTGATGAAAAAGAAGCTGATGGTACATTAGTTAAAAGAATAGATACTTCTTCAAACCCAATTTCCCACTTTGAAGAACAAATTCAAGCAATGAAATATTTGCAAGGCATGTTGTTAATTATTCAAAATACATCTTTACCAGAAAAAGCAAAAAACTTATTTTTAAAAGTAAATAACCTTTGGAAAGAATATTTAGAACAGGCAAGGAATGGCAATGATCAAGCACGATATACCAAAAAATTGGCAAACGCATTTGCACACACACTGACGGTAGAATTTTATTATGGCGGCGAACAAGCTGTGATGGAATTTTTAGTTCCGGGAGAAGAATATGAAAATATTGATAAAGGACATCAACAATTAGTGATGGCGCGTGATCTTGCTATCATGATGCAAAAACATCCTGCGGTTAAAACTATTTCTGAAAATAAAGAGGTGACGACAGAAGAAACATCTACGCTATTAACTATTTCAAACTACGAACAATTGAATGATGAACAATGGCAGAAAAAAGCTTTTGATAAAGCTGGATTAATTGATGATGAAAATAGTTGGCTGAAAAATTTTTTCGATGATAAAAAAAATATAGATGCGATGAAACAGAGTGGAACGCCTGTTCCGCCTTCAGCTCGTTGGCTGCCATTAGCTGCTAATTTACAAGAAGTCACTAATGTGACAAAAGAGAAAAATGGCGATGTTATTAATCAAACATCATTTATTCGTATGGGAACAATTGTTCCTTTTGATATAAAGAAAACGCTGCTGGATAGAGTAAAAGGCTTGTTTACACCAAAAAAACATTTTAAAGATTATGCAAAATCTCAGTTGAAAACAGCGATTCAATTAAAATTAAAATCCGCATTAGAGGAATATAAAAAATTTTATGGAGATATAAAAGGCACAAAATTTTATGTTAATTACCAGTCGTTATTAACTCCTCACACAGGCGAAACAAAATTACCTCATGCAGATAATAATGCTGATTTTGTTACAATGGCAAAAGAATGTTTGCAAGAAGTAGTCGATGAAATAAAAGAACAACATGAAACAGACTATCTAGTCAAAATCATTGCCTGCCAAACTAATGCATCAGTGAACAAGTGGTCAGTCTTACCATCTGCAACTTCATATGATGAAGATGAAAAAAGTCGCAGACAAAAAGTTAGTGAACTTTATAACTATCTTTTAAATAAAGGAATGGAAAATAAAAATAAGCGAGAACGCAAACTTCCATCTGATATGTCTGAAAATACATTTTCGATGCATATTTTTGAAGTACTAAAAAGATATGAAAATGATAATGGTCAAATTAAACCTGAACAAAAAAATGAAATAACACGCCGTCTTTTTGCTGCTTATCATTTAGATCGATTACTTGATAATAAGCCGCCTTATGACAAATTTTCTAATTACCAACGCAATATCATGATGGCCGCATTAGAATTTCATACCATGGGCAAACAATCTTTAACCTTGGTTGGTTGTAAGAGCGCGCGCGATCGTACTGCTGTTTTTGCGGCCGCAGTGAAAGCAATGCAAGAAGATCCAGCAAGTATGGGCGATTGGCAAAAATTAAATGATGGAATTGTGAGATCGCTTCAACAAGGACATCATATTCGATCGATGGGTTATCATATTGCATCAATGAAATTAAGCGATGTTCACAGCAATTGGACTTCGCAATTGAAAGAAATTGCTTCTCGTGCAAAATTACTCAATCCATTTACCAAAAAACTTAGTTACGAAGAGAAAATTAAGAAAAATAATTTATTTGTTGGCCATCAAGATAAGACATTTATTTTTGATTTACAAAAAAAACCGTTAAACGAAATTGAAATATCAAGTGATTTAAATGGCTTAAAAAAACGCGGGTTTATCTTACAACATGCTGATCAGATAATAGAATGGAATAAGCCTAGACAAAATATAGAAGTAACAAAATATGATGATGCTACTAATGAATGGATGCAAAAAATTAAGGAAAGCCAGTTAAACGAAGAAAATTCTGAAAAAACTTCTTATTATTTAATTCAAAACGTAAAAAATTTAATTGAACAAACTCCTTGGAAAGTAACAATGGGCGGTGTGTCTGTTCAAGGTATTAATGTTAAGTTACCGACAAATGTAGCACGAATGTATAAGCTCTGCTTAAAAGCAGATATAACCGGTAACGAGATCGGTAACATGAGTTTATATAATGAAATCACGCAGCTTGGTAAGTTGGCACAAAAAGCACATACGTTTGATTTCTTTGGGTTACGAAAACGCGATCAAGCCACACAAGATTTTTATGATTTATTTACACAAGCACCCGTCGAAAAAAAATTAGAAAAAGAAGAAAAACCAATAATTAATCCGATGAAACGCGAACAGTAGGTGGATTAGCGTAAAGCCATCCACCAAAAAAGACTTACCCAGCAATCACTGCTTTATACATAACAATTAACGCGCCAGCTTGAATGAGCCACACTACCCAAACAATTTCCATAAAATAAGGAAACCAGCTTCTTCTGATCATCCAATAAAGAAGAGTTGGAATGAGGCCGACTAAAACAGGAATGCTTAAAAGAGCAATAAGATTACGTGCTAGATTACCGGCTTGGCCAATAGAAAAAACATCTAGTAAGATTTCTGAAATCCAGTCATGGGCAGTTAATAAAAATTGCACGGCTTGCTGCGCATAAGACATAGAAAGAATAACGGCAATACTGAGTGCAATGAGAGCGATGGTTTGTTTTAGCATATTTATTCCTTGTGTTTAAGAATATCCTTTAGTTAGATAAGGGTAATGGGAGCAAGAAAGTTTGTAAAGTCAGCATTAAACTTTTATGCCCATACCTTTGTGCAATAATACCCATGCCCAGTAAAACATGATGATAAAAAGAAAAATAATAAGCAAAAAACCATAAAAAACATTCATATCAGCGACACCTAAAATACCAAAACGAAAGGCATCCACCATATTCAATATGGGATTAAACATTGAAATAGTGCGCCAGGCAGCAGGTAATTGATCGATAGAATAAAAAACTCCGCCAAGATAGGTAAGTGGTGTTAGTACGAAAGTTGGAATAAAAGAAATATCATCAAAACGCTTGGCATAAATACCATTAATCAAGCCGCCCAATGAAAATACCATGGCAGCAAGTGTTGCCATGCTTAAAATTAAGAATGGATGTGTCATGGGTACATGCGTAAACAAAAAAGCAATCAGCATGACGATAATGCCGATTAGCAATCCGCGTACCGTACCGCCTAACATAAATCCTAACAAAATAATGGATGTCGACATCGGTGACACTAACATTTCTTCTATGCTTTTATTGAACTTAGTGAGAAAAAAAGAAGATGACGTATTGGCATAAGCATTGGTCATGATAGACATCATCACGAGTCCTGGAACGATATATTGAATGTAAGTAAAGCCATTGATATTTTGAATTTGTGAGCCAATAAATTTTCCAAAAATCAAAAAATATAAGCTCATGGTAATCGCAGGCGGCAGCAATGTTTGTGTCCAAATGCGCATGAAGCGATGTAATTCTTTATAAGTTAACGTTTGAAACGCAATTAAATTTGGATAAACACCAGTTCGATTTGTCATATAGCGCTCATTTATTTTTATTTTCAGCAATTAAATGAATATATAATTCTTCTAAGCGATTTGTTTTATTTCGCATACTACTAATACGAATTTTTTGTTCGATGAGTAATTGAAATAAATCATTAATCGATTGACCACGATTTATTTCTACTTCCATCGTGGCATCGTCAATCAATCGTACTTGATAACCTTCTAAATTTGGTAATTCAGTGATGGATTGATCCACATCAAGCACCAATGTTTGTCGATTCAAGCGATTGATTAATGATTTCATATTGGCATTTTCAATAATTTCACCATGATCAATGATCGCCACATTTTTACAAAGTTGTTCTGCTTCTTCGAGATAATGTGTCGTGAGAATAATGGTCGTGCCATCTTTGTTTAATTTGGTGAGAAAGCGCCACAAAGTGTGTCGTAATTCAATATCCACACCAGCCGTTGGTTCATCGAGAATCAGTAACTTGGGATGATTCATCAGTGATCGCGCAATCATGAGCCTGCGTTTCATCCCACCGGATAAGCGAATGGCTGGTTGATTGCGCATCTCCCATAAGCCCATTTCTTTTAAATAAATTTCCATGCGTTCAGAGGCAATCGAGTTAGGAATGCCATAATATCCAGCTTGATTAATGAGAATTTGTGAAATTTTTTCAAATAAACTGAAATTAATTTCTTGCGGCACGACACCAATGAGTGATTTGGCTTTTGCTAAATCGGTATCCATGTCGTGGCCAAAAACATGAATTTTCCCTGCAGTTTTGTTAACGAGCGAACAAATGATGCCAATGGTGGTTGATTTTCCTGCGCCATTTTGACCGAGTAACGCAAAAAAACCACCTTCTGCAACATCAAGATCAATTCCTTTTAAGGCAGTCATGCCATTGGAATATACTTTTGTTAAATTTCTAACTGATAGTGCTTTCATATTTTTTCCGTGAGCGCTTGAAGAAGTGATTGCAATGCTTTACCACGATGACTGATTTTATTTTTCACTTCAAGTGGTAATTCTGCCGCGGTTTTTTGCAATTCAGGCAGATAAAAAACGGGATCGTAACCAAAACCATTCGTACCGCGAGATTCTCGTGTGATGACACCAGACCATTTGCCATCACACAAAATGGGGGTGGGATCTTGATAATGTGACATAAAAACCAAGACACAATGAAATGCGGCTGCTCGATTTTCATCGGGTACATTTTTCATATCAGCTAATAATTTTTGGATATTTTCCTGCGAATTTGCCTGTTTTCCTGCATAACGTGCCGAATAAATGCCTGGCACGCCGTTTAATGCGGAAACGGCTAATCCAGAATCATCTGCAATCGCTGGCAGCCCAGTTTTTTTCGAAGCAAAACGAGCTTTAAGAAGTGCATTTTCTATAAACGTTAATTCAGTTTCTTCGATTTCCGGCACGTTAAATTCAGCTTGTGGAATAATTTCCATATTAAATGGTGCTAGGAGCAAGCTGAATTCTCGTATTTTTCCAGCATTATTACTCGCAAGAATTATTTTCATATGAACACCGCTCTTTCCACAAAATTAAAACAATGTTAGCCTGGCAAAAACCTTGTTGTACTTGTCATCTCCGCGAAAGTGGAGATCTGTGTCAATATTTATAGATCCCCGCTTTCGCGGGGATGACGTGACAATTTATAGATCCCCGCTTTCGTGGGGATGACGTGATAAGATTTAAGGATGCATACATGAAACGGACACTTGTTAGTTTATTCATTTCATTTGGTTGCTCATTGCCTGCAATCGCTTCTATACCTACGTCTGATTGGCCTGTCTACGGCGGTGATCAAGGCAGCATGCATTATTCACCTTTAACACAAATCACGCCAGCTAATGTTAATCAATTAAAACAAGCTTGGGTATATCACAACGGCGATTTTTCTAATGGTGATGCAAAAACAGATAGAACAGATTTTACTGCCACGCCGATTTTATGGGATAAAAAACTATATTTTTGCACTTCTTACAATCGCATTGTCGCAATTGATGCGAAAACCGGTAAATTGCAATGGCAATATCGTCCGGATTTAGATTTAACAAAAGATTACATTGGCCATATGCGTTGCCGCGGTGTATCAATTTGGATTGATGACAAATTACCAGCAGACAAACCCTGCCAAGCACGGGTTTTCGAAGGAACATTAAATGGCCATTTATATGCAGTTGATGCACGCACTGGAAAATTGTGTAAGCAATTTGGCGAAAATGGCCGCGTCGATGTGAATGCGTTGCCAGGTGTTAATAAAACCTTGCCAGTCGTCATGACGGCAGCACCAGTGATTTATAACGATATTGTGATTGTTGGTAACTCGATCAATGATAATCAATATGCTAATTCACCGCACGGCATGATCAATGCGTTTGATACGCGCACGGGTAAAGTTGTTTGGCGTTTCGATCCCATTCCAAAAAAATTAGCTAAACAAGTTGGTGCGGTGAATGTTTGGGCGCCATTTTCGCTTGATGCAAAACGTGGATTAGTCTTTTTACCAACCGGTAGTCCGAGCAATGATTATTACGGCGCTAATCGCAAAAAAGATATTCCGTATGAAAACGCAGTGGTTGCGTTGAATGCTGCCACTGGCAAACCAGTATGGCATTTTCAAACGGTGCATCATAATTTGTGGGACTATGATTTACCGTCTGCACCCGCATTAATTGAAGTGAAACGAAATGGCAAAACCATTCCAGCTGTTGCGCAAACGACTAAAACAAATTTTATTTTTATTTTAGATCGTGCGACTGGCAAGCCATTATTTTCAGTAAAAGAAACTCCTGTGCCGCAGACAGAAATGCCTGGTGAAGTGACATCGCCAACCCAGCCAATTCCAGTGTTGCCAAAGCCACTCAATAAAAATGAAATCAATTTAGAAGATGCTTTTGGTATGTTTTATTTCGATCATTTGTGGTGTAAATACCAAATGAAAAAATTAGATTACAAAGGATTATTCACCCCACCTACGTTGCGCGGCATTTTTGAATTTCCAGGTGCAATGGGTGGAAATAACTGGGGTGGGCCTGCGTTTGATCCGAATACCAACACGTTAGTGGTGAATACCAGCAATTTAGCCTTCATCGTTGATTTATTCCCACGAGACGAAATGCCAGAAGTAAAACATCATTATATGAAAGAAGAAGTATCGCCAATGCACGGCACACCCTATGGGATGCGTCGAACCGTATTAATGTCGCCAATAGGTGTACCCTGCACACCACCACCGTGGGGAAAATTAAGTGCAGTTGATGTAAACACGGGTGAATTGCGATGGGAAATTCCATTCGGAGGTGTGCGCAAATTTGGTTTTGTGACACCGCGTCGCTGGGGTTCACCAACGTTAGGCGGCCCAATGATCACGAAAAGCGGCATTATTTTTATTGGCGCCAGCATGGATAATCGTTTTCACGCATATGATTTGAAAACTGGAAAATTGTTGTGGGAAACCGATGTGCCAAATGATGCGATTGCAACACCCATGACTTATCAGATCGATGGTAAACAATATGTGGCTATTGCAGCTGGCGGTGGGCGAGTGAGCGCAACAAGTGGTGATGCTCTCGTTGCTTTTGCTTTGCCGGATAAAGTGTGATGGGTGTCACGCGAAGTCGTTTCCTCACCTCGCAATTTTTTGCGAAGTAGTTTTCCCACTCGTCACCCCGTAATTTTTTGCAAAGCAAAAAATGTGCGGGGTCTGATTAACAAACAATACTAGATACCGCACAAATTTTCGTGACGGGACAGTTTACCTAACCTTGTAATTTTTCCGCATGACCAATCATTTTCTTAACGAAATAACGCTCATTAATAAATCATAAAGTGCTTGCCCAGATGACTTTTCAATTTTCACCCATTTTTTGCGGCTCAATTCACCTTTTTCAATTGAAACAGATTGAGTGGCAACCCGAAAAAACTTGGCGAGAAATTGACATAAATGTTGATTGGCGCGGCCATCAACAGGCGGTGTAGTTAAACGAATTTTTAAGCAATCGTCATGAACACCAACGATTTCATCACGACTTGCACGCGGCTGCAAATAAACATGTAGCCATAATGCTGATTCTTCTACGCGAAACCATTTTGCTTTATCCAAATGCGATCCCTATTGCCATGGCCATCAACGGATTGATTAACACAATAATAATAAATTGCAGAAAAATTAAAGCAGCGATAGGAGAAATATCAATGCCGCCAATGGGTGGAATAACACGTTGAAATGGCCGCATGACAGGCGAGGTAACTTGATATAGCAAAAAATTAACCGGAGAATGTGGTTGTACCCAACTTAAAATTGCCTGCAAAAGAATTCCATAAAAGAAACATTGAATAAGTAATTTAAACATATCGGCAATGGATAAAAGCACCAACCCAATGATGGATGGCATGCCAGTTGATAATAAGGAAATACATAAAAATTTAACTATTTCTAATACTAAAATGATTACTAAAGTTGACACTTCAATGCCGCGTACGTTAGGAATGATTCGGCGTACTGGTTTGACGATAAAATCAGTTAATTTCACGACAAATTGAGTAATAGGATCAAAGTAGTTGGCGTTAGCCCAGGCAAGTAATACACGAATCATTAACACCAATAAATAAAGATCGAAAAAAATATTAATTAAAAATAATAATCCATCATATAGTGACGCTGACATTAGTGATCTCCCAACAATTTTGCCAATTCTTCCGAACGTGATTTTGCAGCTAATAACGCTTTTTTGAAAATACCACGCAAATTATTTTCTTCCAATATGAATAATGCTTTTTCGGTGGTTCCGCCTGGTGATGTGACATTTTTTCGTAGTTGTTGCAGTGAATCATGTTTTTCAATGGCCATACGCGCAGCGCCAAGACTTGTTTGCAATGTTAATTGATGCGCAATGTCTGCTGATAATCCCATTTCCACGGCTGCTTGCTGCATCGCTTCCATCACCAGAAAAAAATAAGCAGGGCCACTGCCAGATAAAGCGGTTACAGCATCTATCTGCGATTCGTCATCAATGGTAACCACTATTCCAACTGATTCTAAAATGGATTGAGCCAATTTTTTTTGTGACGAAGAAACATAGTGATTAGCAAATATTGCTGTTGCGCCACAACCAATTAATGCGGGTGTATTTGGCATGGCGCGCACAATGGCAACATTGCCGCCCAACCATGTTTGAATGCTATCAACACGAATGCCAGCCGCAATAGAAATGATTAATGGTTTTTTATGCTGAATATCTTTTGCAAGCGGCACAGCTACTTTAGCAAATAATTGTGGTTTGATAGCGAAAATAACGACATCAGCGATTTTAACCGCATCGGCATTGTCTGTGGTGGTTTTCACTTGAAATGTATCAACAAGGTGCTCGAGTTTTTCTTTGCTAGGATCAGTCGCAATGATGTTGTCGCTTTCAAACCCATGTTGTATTAAGCCGCCAATTAAGCTGCTGCCCATGTTACCAGCACCAATGATTGCGATGGTGGATGACGTCATTGTTGGTACTCCCGATTATATTAGAACTTCTTTCCAAGCCTATTTTTTCCTAATTCGAATAATGCCTATTTTTTATTATCAGCAATCCTAAATGCCCTTGTCATCTGTTCTTGTTCTTTCGTCGATATTCCCAAAGAAGTTGCTTCATTGCGCCAATCTTGAATCACCTGAGTAATTTCTTTGATAATTTCATCCACTCTGTCAGAGGTTACGCGAAAAAACGGAGCTACTTCTCTCGCAAGCTCTAAGTCTTGTGAATTATCGTTTTCCGAAATATTAAGTTTTAGACCATTACCACTTGCAACAGGATTAATATCAAAAGCTGGTGATAATATCCAGCCAGTGGGTTGTAGAATAAAGCCATGATTTCTTAGATGGTCATCGACATTTGAAATACAGATAAAGAATACAATTCTGCACCATAATTGTTCTAAATCTTCAGTTGGCTGAGCTCCGTTCTGCGTGATAAATTCAGCAAGCTCTAAATAGCTTGCTCCTTTAGATGCATCATCACCATCAGTATGTTGAAGCAAAGTCATTGCAGACGCAAAGTGAATACGCTCTCCTAAATCAGTGCGATCGAAACGTTTACTGAGAAATGTATGATGGCGACTATTGAATTTTTCTATCCTCGCTTCTGACATAGTGATTTTTGCGCGTTTAGCAAGCTTATAAACAATCATTTCCCATGCACCAATATCATTATCATCATTGCCACTTGGGAATTTGGCAATCCATAAATTGTTTTTTTCATCAACAACACTAGCTTTTGGTCGTGCACCACCTAATGATCCGCCCGGTGCAATTAACATTTGTAGCCATTTCGAATAGTTTGGATTTTTCTCGGCGTTATCTTTTTCTATTTCTAAGCTTGCGTGTTCTAATTCCCGTAATGAAGTCCAAGGTGGTGAAGCTCGTTCTGTATTGTTATCTAAAAAGGGTCCTTGAGAGTCGGTACGAAATCTGAGCGCACCCATGCGATGATTATCATATACTCCTAACAGATAGTCAGATTCTAAAAGCTTTCGTTGTTCACGTTTTTCTTCACGAGCAAGTTGCACTTCTCGTCGATTCATGAGGAGGCGACCCCAGCGGTCTGGCGAAGAATCTAGAAAAACCCCGAAATTTTCTTGCCCATGTGGAGAGTATTGTTTTCCTTTAAGTAATTGTAATGATGGATCTAAGGTATAAGCTTGATTGTTCCTGAGCCAATCATGGTCATATTCGAAAGAAAATATTTCTTTTCCACGTGAAGGGGTTGCATGTAAAACACCTATTAAGGTTGGTTGAGATAAACCTACCCAATGTGCATGGACTTCAATATATCGCTGTTGAGATTTACGCATGTTCATTCTTCTTCGCTAAATTTTTATTAATTCTGCGAGGTGCCCGTGCTTTTATAGGAAGCTCGGCATCCTGAAGTTTACGACCTAATTCGTCGTCGCGAGCAATTAATTTCAAATCTTTTTCAAGACCTAAGCATAGTAAAACATTAGCGTAAGCACTAAATGTTACACTTGATTCCCCACGTTCTACGGCTCGTAGTGTATTACGAGAGATTCCTGCACGCTCAGCGACTAAAGTAGTTGAAAATTTTCGACGTAGCCTAGCTAGGCGAATATTTTCCCCTAATTCAGTTAATAATCGTTGCAATGATGGAAATGTCACCTTTTTTTCTCTACTCATAATGGTCAATACCTTTACCAATAAAATTATTATTGTTCATAGTATTGACCATTATAGTGCATATTGGGATTTTTTTCCATATCACAAAAAATATGACTGATTCTTTCAGATAAAAGTTGAAAACGACCTATAACTTATTGATTTATATATGAACCCGCTAGGACTTAGCCTAAGACCAAAGGATATTCAGTCCATATTACGCGATAGACACAAAAAAATAAGCCCCTTTCGGGGCCATTCATTTTCTTTTTTTATTGTTATTTATTGTTGTAGTACTGGGAGATACAACCACTAATTCTGACTTAATGTTTTATTTTCATTTTCATTTTCATTTTCATTTTTAGCTTTAGGCTGGCCTCCTAATGCTTTAAACAAATATTCATAACGATTATGCGGGCTCCAGGCATACCATCCATCGGCACCAGCATTTTTGACGGCATTCAATTGCGCTTTGATATACTCGATACGTTTTTCGCCAGACATTCGATAGTGATAATTAGATAATTCAATGTAGGCATACATTTTGATTGGCATATCATCACCAAACTGATCTTGAATTCGAGTAAGCGAGTCATATACGGTTTCATAAGGACGTTTGAAATGATAATTGAATGGTTCATAGTGTGATGGATAAACCATTGGGCAAATGGCATCGATACTTTCAGAAAATAATTTAAGATTTTGACCAATATGTTTTGATTCGCCAAAGCTCGTAACACCAAATACATCAATTTGTAATGGGATACCTTGAGCCGCTAATTTGGTTTTGTACCATTTAATGATTTCATGAATATCTTTGGCATTTTGAGAAGAAGGTGGTGTTTTGGAGCTATAGCGAATGTAATCGAGTTGAATTTGACTTGCGCCCATATCCACAGCTGTTTTGACCAACGAGTATTTACGTTGCCAATATTCGGGTGATTTTATTTGTGCACGTGTGCCACCATCCGGAAACATGACAATGCGGGCGACATACTGAATATTATTTTCTTTTAATAGCGCAATATTATTTCGATAACGTTTACTAGGAAACTCATAATCCACAACAAACGTATTAATCCCAACCGCTTTGGCATTTTTGATCAAGTAGTTGAGATATGTCGTATTTTCGAAGGTATATTGCGTAAGATAGATACCTTTTGCTGATTCTTGTGCAAATGACAAGGTAGAAAATAAGAATAGAAAAATACACAAGAGAGCTGACTTTATATATTTTATGTCCATTTTTGCAGCCTCGATTCAACCAGTCCATTGATATATAGTACCGTAAACCAAAGGCAACATTTTGTGATACAATTGGGATGTCAAAAATCTAACGCTCGCCAAAAATCCCGGTACCGATTCGCACCATGGTTGAACCTTCAGCGATCGCTGCTACAAAATCACCCGACATGCCCATTGATAATGTATCAAGCGGAATATCTTTTGCCCGCAGTTCCTCGAAGAGTTGATGTACGCGATGAAACGCTGCGCGTTGCAAATTAAAATCAGTTTGTGGTGCAGGAATGGTCATCAGACCACGCAGATGAAGACGCGGCAATGACAAACAATACTGGATGAATGGGATGATATTTTCGCTAAAAACGCCTGATTTACTGGCTTCACCACTCACATTCACTTCGATACAAATATTGAGTGGCGGCAAATTTTTGGGGCGTTGATCATTCAATCGGCGCGCAATTTTTTCGCTGTCGACACTGTGTACCCAAGCAAAATTTTCTGCAATTTTTTTGGTTTTATTACTCTGAATGGGCCCAATAAAATGCCATTCCACCTCAAAAAAACCGGGTTCGTTTTGCATTTTTTGCGAAAAAATTTCCATTTTTTTTAGCGCTTCTTGCAAATAATTTTCACCAAAAATTCGCTGTCCAGCATGAAAAACTTCGATGATTTTTTCGATAGATTGACCCTTGCTTGCCGCTAAAATTTTAACGGAATGAGGGGGGCGATGATAGGTTTTTTCAGCATCGCATACAAGGTTTTCTATATTTTTCAATTGATTAGCGATATTCATGGGCTTTATTTATGCTAGTCATCCCCACGAAAGTGGGGATCTTCATCAGTATTCACAAGATTCCCGCTTTCGCGGGAATGACAACGAGTGGAATGATAATTACAGCGTAGGGCCTGCATTTTTTATCTCATGATTCACATCAAATCGTTTGAAATTTTCAATGAATTGTTCGATTAAAATGCGTGCGTGTTTGTCGTGCGCTGCTTGATCTTTCCAAGTTTTTCGTGGGTTTAATAGGTTACTATCGACGCCTTCTACTGCTGTTGGAATAGTTAAATTAAAGCCCGGGAGTTTTTCAAATTCAGCATTTTTCAAGCTACCGTTCACAATGGCACGCACAATGGCGCGCGTAGTTGGAATGGAAAATCGCTTGCCGCCTTCACCATGCGCGCCGCCTGACCAGCCGGTATTGACGAGATACACGTCTGTGTCGTGATGGGCTAATCGTTTCATCAATAACTCAGCATAAACACGTGGCGGGCGGGGG
>CAZKUQ010000040.1:12502-14444 GCA_964555965.1 uncultured Coxiellaceae bacterium | reverse complement strand
CAAAGTTCGTTGAAATTCAAGGCGAAGCATTGCCGCGTCCACCAGTGATTACTATCATGGGTCACGTTGATCACGGTAAAACTACTTTGCTCGACTATATTCGTACCACCAAAGTGGCAGCATCAGAAGCGGGTGGTATTACGCAGCATATCGGTGCGTATCATGTTCAAATTCCAAAAGGCACGATTACCTTTTTAGATACACCAGGTCATGCGGCATTTACAGCCATGCGTGCTCGCGGCGCAAAGTTAACTGATATTGTCGTGTTAGTTGTTGCAGCAGATGATGGTGTGATGCCGCAAACAGTCGAAGCAATTCAGCATGCAAAAGCAGCTAATGTTCCAATTGTTGTTGCTGTTAACAAAATGGATAAACATGGCGCTGATCCAGATCGCGTCAAAACAGAATTATCCAAGCATAATCTCATTCCTGAAGAGTGGGGTGGCGATGCCATGTTTGTTCCTATTTCAGCAAAAACAGGAATGGGTGTTGATAATCTATTGGATTCTGTTTTAGTGCAAGCAGAAGTATTGGAGTTAAAAGCGGTAGCAGATTGTCCAGCGCATGGTGTCGTGATTGAATCACGTCTTGAGCGTGGCCGCGGTGCAGTGATGAGTGTGTTGGTTCAGCAAGGCACGCTACGCAAAGGCGACATTATTTTGGCAGGATTAGAATTTGGCCGTATTCGTGCTTTGTTTGATGAGACTGGCAAGCCAGTTGCAAGTGCAGGTCCTTCTATACCAGTTGAAATTTTAGGATTATCGGGTGTGCCGCAAGCTGGGGATGATTTTATTATTCTCCAAGATGAACGTCACGCACGTGAAATTGCGATGTATCGTCAAGTGAAAGATAGGGAAACGAAATTAGCAAGGCATGCACCGAAATTGGAAGATTTGCTGCAGCGTATCGAGGCAGAAAAAACAACGACAACAACACTCAATCTGGTTTTAAAAGCCGATGTATTGGGTTCAGTGGAAGCGCTCAAGCAAGCGTTGACAGAATTATCGAATGTAGAAGTGAAAGTGAATATTCTTTCGAGTGGTATTGGTGGTATCAACGAGAGCGATGTGAATTTAGCCATTGCATCAAAAGCCATTATCATTGCATTTAATGTTCGTGCTAACGCAGAAGCCCGAAAATTGATGGAAACAAATAGTGTCGATGTGCATTACTACAACATTATTTACGATGTTATCAATGAGGTGAAAAAAGCAATTAACGGCGTATTGGCGCCAGAAATTCATGAGCGTGTGGTTGGTCTTGCACAAGTTCGTGAAGTATTCCGCGCATCTAAAATTGGTACCATTGCTGGTTGTATGGTGACTGAAGGTATCATCAAGCGCAATTTACCCATTCGAGTATTACGTGACAATGTGGTGATTTTTGAAGGATCACTTGAATCACTGCGACGCTTTAAAGATGATGTATCTGAAGTTCGCAATGGCATAGAATGCGGTATCGCAGTGAAAAATTATAACGATGTCAAAGTCGGCGATCAGATCGAAGTGTTTGAAAAAATCGAAGTGAAGCGTGAGATTTAATCAATGAAACGTTCAAGACGTGGTTTTGATCGAACACAGCGCGTCGCGGATTTGATTCAAAAATCACTCGCGCAAATTTTGCAATATGGCATGATTGACGATCAGTTTAAAGTGGTGACGGTGGTGAGTGTTGAAGTCAGTCGTGATCTTTCTTATGCAAAAGTGTATGTAAGTGTGCTGCTAGATGATGAAGCAAAAATTAAAGAAATGATGACACTGCTCAACCGCTCTGCTAAAGCAATTCGTTATGAGCTAGCTCGGGCGGTTGATTTGCGTATCGTACCCGAATTGAAATTTGTTTATGACGAGTCAATTGCACATGGTTTCCGAATTTCATCATTGATTAATTCTGCTATTAAGAAGTGACGGATGTCATCCTGCGGTGCATTTCCTAGTGTCAT
>CAZKUQ010000040.1:0-12483 GCA_964555965.1 uncultured Coxiellaceae bacterium | reverse complement strand
CAAGCTGGCATCCAATCCAGGTGTTGTTGCATCGGAAATTTGTGGTGTGCCCACATTAAAACTAAAAAATTAATAAAATGTATTGAAAACAACGAAATAAAATACTAGATGCCAGTCGCTGGCATGACATCATCTTTCTTGAATGAAAGATGCTAATACACAAAGGTAGAAACTCAGGACTCACTCACACATGCGCAGACAAATAAACGGCATTCTTTTACTCGATAAGCCAATCGAAATGACATCTAATCGCGCATTGCAAATGGTTAAACAATTATTTCGCGCAAAAAAAGCAGGACACACAGGTAGTTTAGATCCATTAGCAACAGGCATGCTGCCAATTTGTTTTGGCGAAGCGACTAAATTTTCACAATATTTACTCGAATCCGATAAGATTTATTCGGTGACTGCTAAATTAGGTGTGAGAACCGCAACCGGTGATAATGAAGGTGAAATAGTTGAAACAAAATCAACGGTTGGCATTCAGCTCGAAAAAATTCAGCAAGTGATTAATCAATTTATTGGCGACATTCAGCAAATTCCTCCTATGTTTTCCGCTTTAAAACATCAAGGAAAGCCACTGTATGAATTGGCGCGCAAAGGCATTGAAGTGGTACGCGAACCAAGAGCAGTTAAAATTTTTTCTTTGTCGATAGAGTCATTTGTGAATGATGAGTTATCTCTGCGCGTACATTGCAGTAAGGGAACTTACATTCGCACATTAGTTGAAGATATTGGAGCACAATTGGGTTGCGGTGCACATGTGATTCGATTGCGTCGTCCAAAAGTTTCTCCTTATAGTGAAGCATTTATGCATACGTTGCCCGAATTACAAAAAATAGCTGAAACAGCAGGATTAAATAATTTGGATGCGTGTCTTTTACCGATTGAAACAGCCGTGCAAACATTGCCTGCTGTTAAATTATCTACAGCAGCAGCATTTTACATTCGAACCGGACAGCCAGTGCGCATGAATTTTATTTCTGACAGCCTAACTTTGCGTCTTTTCTCTGAAGATGGACGATTTCTCGGTGTTGGTGAGGTCATGTCCGATGGCCGTGTTAAACCACAACGATTATTATCATCACTGCCTAGTGTCGATGAGCGTGGTATGTAATACTTTGCTTAACTAATGAAATGGACGTTGGCTATTTTTGATAGATGATGTAGAAATGTTGTCAAACTCTAAAAATTCATCAATAGGACTTGATAGTGACATTACTTTTTTACAAAACATTAGCAGCATTAATTATTTTTGCAATCGGTGTGATAACAGCTATCTTGCCGCTTAGAAAAAAATATGTGCCAACAGAACAGGTAGAAAGTGCTGAAATAGGTGAAGCACTTGCTAGTGGAATTTTTATGGGCACAGCTTTTTTCCATATGCTTCCTGATTCAATTAAATTGTTTGATCATCTTTATGGATCGCTTGTTTATCCCATTCCAGAATTAATTTGTGTATTTGGTTTTATCTTGTTACTTTTTTTAGAGCGTTTGTCGTTAACAAAAACCAAGTTGGGTTCTAAACATTCCATTCCATATATTCTTTCATTGATTTTAATTATTCATGCCTTAACAGAAGGTGCTGCGCTTGGTATCGGTGAAACTTATTCTGAAACGGTTATGTTATTAATTGCTATCATTGCGCATAAAGGTTCAGAAAGTTTTGCATTGTGTACGATTTTATTGCGGCATGAATTACCTTTCAAACAAATTATTTTTATTGTGGTTTTCTTCGCATTAATGACACCATTAGGAATTTTAGGCGGTGCGGGAATTAATTTATTGGCATTAACTAATCACGGTGAATTGATTGCAGCCATCTTTAATGCATTTGCTGCCGGCACTTTTTTATATATTTCAACACTGCATCATGTTCATTTTCACAAACATGCACATGATGAAAGACAGGGTTTGCTAGAATTTTTTAGTCTTGTAGCTGGTGTAATTGCCATGGGTGCAATTGCGTTGTGGACTTGATGTCAACTTTTTTTCCATTCGGGATTAATATCTAAAGGCTCTAACGCATTGGTTTGATCAAAATGAATGATGCAATCGAATTGATAAGGTAGTCGCGTAAAAAAATAATGGCTTGCACGTTCTGTTTCTGGTCGATAGATAACACCAATTGCGCGTTGTAAGCGTGGTAAATGCAAATAATGTTCGAGTGTTTTATTACCGCGTAAATCTAACAGAAAATTTTTATGTTGAACTTCATGAAATAATTCTTCATAACTTCCATGAAGAGCAGGATTAACATGTTTATATTCAGCAGGAAAATCCCAATCAGAAGCAGCAGTGACAGATCCTTCATAAGTTGAAAACCCAATCAAATAAGTATCCGCATCATGTTGCTCGCGTATTAGTTGGCCAATATTGACTTCACCTTGTTCACTCACTTCGGTTGCACGCGCATCACCAATATGAGAATTATGTGCCCATACCACAATTTTTGCGGGCATTCTAAAGCGATTTTCTAAATGATCTGCAAGCACATTAAGCGTTTCAGCCATATGTTGATCGCGTACATTCCATGACGAAACATGTCCTTCAAACATAGAGCGATAATAATGTTCTGCGTTTTTTACTAATCGTGCATTTTGTGTTGCATAAAAATATTCATCTTCAGAAACGATTCCATCAGAGCGTACATAATCAAAAGCATGATGTTGTAATTCAAGTAATTCATCAATTGCTTCTTTCACACAAGGTTTTTTGACGCCCATGCTAGTGAGATAACCATAAGTTTGCGGATCAGGTTTGATATGATCAAAGCAAGCATAACGCAAGCGAGCGCGAGCGGCAGCTTCTGGATCAACTTTTGATAAATAATTAATGACAGCTTGCATGGAAGAATACATGCTATATAAATCCAACCCATAAAAACCAATTTTTGCAATTTGATTATCATTGTAGTCGCGTAACCATTTTAAAAATGGCGGCATGGTTGTGTTGCGCCACATCCAAGTTGGAAATCGTTTGAAATCATCAAAGGCAGATTTCCAATCTTCTCTGTTTTGAGCTCCTTGCAAATAACGATGCAGTCGATAAGCATCTGGCCAATCACCTTCAATGGCAACAGCCATGAAATTTTTTTTCATGATTAATTGTTGTGTGATAGCAATACGTGCTTGATAAAACTCATGCGTTCCGTGTGTGGCTTCACCTATTAACACAAAACGAGCATTCCCAATTTTATCAAGTAAAGAATCATATTGAGTTGGTTGCACAGCCAATGGTTCTGCTATGTCAGTGATGATATTAATTAATTTTTCATAAGCTTTTTCAAGCATTTTTTTATCCATTTTTATTACTTAACCCCATGAAAAATTAGTATTTTTCATGAGGGTTTTGCATTGTTAAGTATGTTATAGTTAATTATATCCCTAAAGCAAGATAGGAAAATTAAGAAGGGATTTTTAAAAAAAATTCTATTGCAAAATGAAGGAGGTAGTTATGTTTGCGAAAGATATCATGTCGAAAAAACCTGAGTTTCTTCCCCCATCAGCTACATTAAAACAAGCAGCAGATCAGATGCGAACACATGATTATGGTTTCATTCCAGTGGGTGAAAATGATCGTATAGTCGGTGCGGTCACTGATCGTGATGTGATTATTCGGGCAATCGCAGAAGGAAAAGATCCTAATAAAACAACGCTTCGTGATGTCATGACAAAAGGAATTCATTATTGCTTCGAGACGGATAGTTTAGATAAAGTTGCACAACAAATGGAAGAATTCCAAATTCGTCGTTTAGTTGTATTAAACAAGGATAAACGAATGACGGGAATTATTTCGTTAGGTGATATTGCAACAAAATCTAACGATGCAAAGTTATGTAGTGAATTGACGGATGCTGTTTCACATCATTAATATTGAGATACAAGTCTTGTGTTCCACATTGGGTGGAACCAAGGCTTGATTATTATATGAGTAATAAATACGTTGTGGTTCCACTAGCTAAAATAATTAATAATAATGCTGATAATCGAAGTGCAAAATAACGGGGAGTGAGTACCCATAACAAAATAAATTTTGATACAAAGCTGGCTAAAAAAGCGATTGCTAACACAGCACTTGCATCAGCTAATTTCATTTGATTTTCAAAATATAAAAGACCAGTGGCAAGTGCTACACCATGTAGTTCAAATAATCCAGAAATAAACGCAGCGAACAATGTTCCTTGTGTTCCGATGTAATATTTAGTAATCGCAATGAAAAACAATATAAACATAATTAACATCGCGATCAGTAATATTGAAGATAATTTTAATGGGACGACATTTTTGGAAGAAAAATAAATTTTTTCTTTCTGAAGATGCAATAACAATGCTGCTATCATGCTGCTAATGACTCCCATGGTGATGAGCGGCCACATCACAAATGTAAGCAAGGTAGGCGAAGCAACTAATAAAATAATGGCAAACTCAATAATGATAGCGACAATCGATAAAATAGCAGACGCCATGGTTGCCCACATCAATTGTGAGCCATTTAATGTGTCACGTAATGTGGCAAATACAGCAGTACTTGAGACTAGTCCGCCAAAAAAACCGATGACTGCTCTTCCAAAGAGTTGACCAAATAATCGAATAGCAATGTACCCGGCAAATTGTATGCTGGCGATGGCAGCGAATAATATGCCGACATTTCTAGGATTGAAAAAATTCCAAGGATCAATGGTGTGATTTGGCAGAACAGGCAACACACCTAAGCCAAAAATAATTAATATAATGAGCGATTCAATTTCTTGTGGTTTTAATTTTTGCCGTGAAAAAACGTGTAAGCGTTTGCGTTCAATTAATACGAGAAGAACAACCGCACTTACCGTGATGGCAGTAAGAGGGAAAGAAGGAACAATATAGCCTAATGCAAAAACAATAGCCGCAGCCACTTCAGTGGTAATGCCGATATCAATATTTTTTCGTGCTTGAGTAGTGGAACGAAAATAACTTATCAAGATAATTCCAAAAACAAATAAGCAGATGGCTGCAGTCAATATTGATTGATTGATAAAAGCAGCGAGCGTTCCTAGTAAAGCAAAAAGAATGAAAGTGCGAACGCCAATTGCTTGCACGCCCTCAGGATGACTGCGTTCACGTTCAATGCCAAGCAGCAATCCAATCAAAAGTGAAATTACAAAAGAAAGCAGCGATGTTAACATTGATAAATAAATCCTTATTTTGCTATTGCTCCTTCTTATTAGTATATCGTTACTACTCATTAAAAACACGATAAGGTGTTATGGCTGGATCCCGTGCATCCTTCGACTCTTCGACAAGCTCAGGACTCAGGAGCACGGGATGACAAATAAATAGTAACACGTAGATAAAACTTTATGCGTTAAGCGCTAAATCAATCCTAATTCTTTTACCATTTCTTTTTCTTTACGCAATTCATCCAGTGTTAATTGAATTTTCTGTTGACCAAATTCGTTCTGGGTTAAGCCAGTAATGACTTTCAATTTTCCACCTTCTGTGCGACATGGCATGGAGAAAATTAATCCTTCATCAATGCCATATTCACCTTGAGAGCAGCGTGCAACAGAGAATGTTTCACCTTGCGCTGTGTCATGAGTAAGATTGTAAACTGTCATGAGAGCCGCGTTTGCTGCAGAAGCTGCGGAAGATGCGCCGCGTGCTTTGATCACTTCTGCACCGCGTTTTTGTACGATAGGAATAAAATCATTTTGCAGCCAATGGATGTCAGTGATGATATCTGTAGCTGGCTTGCCGTTAATCTTTGCGTGGTAAAAATCAGGATATTGTGTGGCAGAATGATTGCCCCAAATAATCATTTGACTAATTGCATCAACATCCACATTTGCTTTGATTGCTAATTGCGAACGTGCGCGAAATTCATCAAGTAATGTCATCGCATAAAAACGATCACGTGGAATATTCGGCGCATTATGCATAGCGATTAAACAATTGGTGTTACATGGATTGCCAACAACAAAAACACGCACATCGCTTGCTGCGTTTTCGTTAATAGCACGACCTTGCGCGGTGAAAATCTTACCGTTGATGTTTAACAGATCAGATCGCTCCATACCATCTTTACGTGGTACTGAGCCAACTAATACCGCCCAATTCACCTCTTTCATCGCCTCATTGACATTAGAAGTGATTCTCACTTTTTTTAGCAAAGGGAAAGCACAATCTTCTAATTCCATGGCGACACCTTTTAATGCAGGGAGTGCTTGCTCAAGTTCTAGCAAATTTAATTCGACTTCTGTATCTGCTCCAAACATTTGCCCAGAAGCAATACGAAAAATAAGGGCGTATCCAATTTGACCAGCTGCGCCAGTAATAGCTACTTTTATACGTTTAGACATGGAAAGACTCCTGTTATAATTTGCCGCTATTCTAGCTGCGATGTTGATTGATGCCAATGATTACAAACGCTTTGCCGTTAAGTCTTTATATTCACATTCCTTGGTGCGTACGTAAGTGCCCTTATTGTGATTTTAATTCTCATGAAATGAAGCAAGCGCTGCCAGAAGAATTGTATGTCAATGCGTTACTGCAAGAAATCGATCAGCATTTATCGCTCATTGAAGACAGACCGCTCATCAGTATTTTTTTTGGTGGCGGTACGCCAAGTCTTTTTTCTGGACGGGCAATTGCAGCTATTTTGGATGGCGTCGCGAAGCGAATTAAATTTGACAATCACATTGAAATTACACTTGAAGCAAATCCTGGCACGATTGATGAAGGACGTTTTCAAGATTTTTATCAAGCAGGTGTGAATCGTTTATCGCTTGGTATTCAAAGTTTGCAAGATGATAAATTAAAAATGCTGGGACGCATTCACGATCATACTAGTGCCATTCGTGCGATTCAAACAGCAAGACAGGCGTTTAATAATTTTAATTTGGACTTAATGTTTGGTTTGCCGAACCAAACGATCAGTGATGTGATACATGATTTACAGCAGGCGTTAGATTTTTCGCCAACTCATTTATCGTGGTATCAATTAACGATTGAGCCAAATACTTATTTTTATCGCCATACACCTGTTCTGCCGCAAGACGAATTAATTTGGGAAATGCAGCAAGCTGGCCAATCATTGCTTCGTGAATATGGTTTTAAACAATATGAGGTTTCTGCTTATTCGCAAGCATTACTGGAATGTAAACATAATCGTAATTACTGGGAATTTGGTGATTATTTGGGAATTGGTGCAGGTGCACATAGTAAAATAACGTGTGCAAAAACAGGAGAAATTAAACGTTTTTCACAAGTTAAACATCCGCGTGATTATTTGGATGCGGAGAAACGTAAGCACTTTTCACCGCAAATTATTTCAGAAAAAGATTTAATTTTTGAATTCATGTTAAATGCGCTGCGATTAACTGATGGTGTGCGGACATCTTTATTTACCAAACGTACTGGCATTTCACTCGCAAAAATTCAACCTATTTTACAGCAAGCGCAATCGCGCGATTTATTAATCAAAGATGACAATATGATTTGCCCAACCGAATTAGGAAAAAGATTTTTAAATGATTTGATCGAAATGTTTTTGTGATCAACCGCAAAGGAATTGACCGCAATAGACATCCACGAAGTGATATGAGATGCCAAGCGCGAATAAATCAACACTGCTAATAGGCCCGCTAGTCATGAGTCTATTCCAAGAAAGATCTGCTACCCAGCTTTGTGAAAGATCGTAACTAACGCCAATACTAAAAGTTGGTTTGATACTATTTGTGTAAGTTGTTTTACCACAATCCGTTGTTAAATCGGGATTCAGTGATCCAGAAGTAGATTGATACACAATGGCGGCACCTGCTTTCCCAAAAGCGTTAAATCCACTGCTACCAATAGGAATATCACCTTTGCCAAGAATATCAAAATCTCGTACGCGCACATTTGTGCCAGAGCAAGTTTGCACACCTTTTGTGTCATAATTAATGCCAGAGAAATAAGTTAAACCGCCTTCTACACCTGCATATTGATTGACTTTGTAGCCCATAAAAATGCGCGAACCAATTTGTGTTGATTTAGGGGTAGCAGTTGTTGTGGTAGCTGAACCTTGAACTTGAGCTTGTTGTTCGCCGCCGTTATTGGTGGCAGGGCCTGTCATCAATCCCATATAAAAACCAGGAGCAACCGCGTAAGTGTTAGCGAACATGAGACTAGTTGCAGCGATTAAAAGTGGATGACGAAAAATCCTTTTGGACATGGCATCTTCCTCGTGACAAATCAAATTTATAACAGCTTAAGTGAGTGTCTGATACTTGTCTAGTTTAATAAACCTCGCCGCCGCACGCTGTATAACAAGTGTTATAAGCAGGCGTGCAATTGCAGGCATGTTTGCAATCATTGTCTTGTTCAAAATCTTTTAATCGTTTGCGTATACGTTGTCCTTTCGCGCGCTGCTGCTGTTTATATAAGTCAAATGCAATCTGAGCTTGTTGTTTGGCGCGTATCCAACAGCTTGGGTTTTTTAGTAAGCAAAGTTGTTCACAAGAATTTTTACCAACCATGCAGCGAGCAATGCAGCTTTTTCCAGTGGCCGTGTCTGGTGGTGTATAAGAATATTTTTGTGTAGCGCAGCCAGACAAAGTAATCACAATAAATGATAATAACAGTAAAAATAATTGACGCATGAGATAGCCTTATTAATTTGCTGAGAACTTAGGTGTCATCCCCGCGTAGGCGGGGATCTCTCAAAATAGATTCTCGCTTTCGCGAGAATGACATGATTCTAATGACACATTAAACATTCTTATTGCAGGCGATTCTAACGATGATGGATTACATCACGCAAATATTTTTTGCAGTTGTAATTCGTAAATTTTTCGTCCTTCGCGTACCGCGCGGCGCTCGAATTTGGTAAGTATAGGACGTTGTGAAGAACGCGCACCAAATTGATTTAATCCGGCTAAATTAATCAATTGTTGATTGTCTGAAACCACGCGTAACATGTGTTTGGCATAATCTTCCCAATCGGTTGCCAGATGCAGTACGCCATTTGCTTTTAATTTTTGCACAATTAATTTCAAAAAATCTGGTTGAATGAGACGTCTTGCATGATGACGCCGCTTGGGCCAAGGGTCAGGAAAAAATATTTGCACGCCGTCTAAGCTTGCATTGGAAATACATTTTTCTAGCACATCAATCACATCAGTATGAAAGACGCGAATGTTGGATAAATTTTCTGCTTGCATACCAAGCAATAATGCGCCAACACCAGGCGGATGTGTTTCGACACCAATAAAATTGACTTCTGGCTGCGCTTTTGCAACCGCTAATAATGATTGTCCTGTGCCAAATCCAATCTCTAAAAAACAGGGTGCTTCGCGGCCAAAAATATGGGTGTCATCAATCAATCCAAGAGAAATTTCCAAACCAAAATGAGGCCAATTTTCTTGCATAGCCCGCTCTTGTGCATTGGTAAAACGACCAATGCGACGCACAAAACTGCGAATGCGAAAGTGTTCAGGAGGGGTGCTAAACATTTATTCTTTGATGCTCATTTTCATTAATTCTTGATAATTGGAATAGCGTTTTGCGCTGATTTTATCATGCGAAACGGCAGCTTGCACGGCGCAACCTGGCTCAACTAAATGCGAACAATCACGAAATTTGCATTCATTTTTATAAGCATCAAATTCATGGAAACTCGCTAAAATTTCCTGCTTTTTGATCGGCCATAGATTAAATTCACGCACGCCGGGTGAGTCAATTAAGCTGCCGCCATTCGGTAAATGATACAAACGTGTGGCGGTTGTTGTGTGTTTGCCAATGCCTTTTCCGGTGACATCGCCAATGCGAATGAGCAGGCCTTCGCTTAAAGCAGCGATAATAGATGACTTCCCAACGCCTGACGGACCCACCAGCACGGCCAATTTTTTTTGCAGGACTTGCTTTAAATCTTCGAGCCCATCTTCAATAAAAACACTAGAAAAAACAATTGGATAGCCAATTTTTCGATAAGGATCAAGTAATAAATGAGCCTTGTTTTTGCCTTTTTCGTCCAACAAATCAATCTTATTGATCACAATAATCGGTTGAATTTTTAATAATTCTGCCGCAATTAAATAGCGGTCAACGAGGTATTCCGTGAAGATGGGCGGGGGTGCCATGACGATAACAATGGCATCAATATTGGCAGCAATCGGCTTCATTTTTCCGCGCGCATCACCCCGCGCAAGCAGTGATTTTCGCGGTAAAATAGCCTCAATCGTGCCAGTATTTCCTTGTCCTAATACCCATTCCACCCGGTCTCCAACAACAGGTAATTCTTGATTTCGACGCAAATGACACTGAAATACTTGCCCATCATCTGCTTCAACTGCCACACTATTTCCAAAATAGGAAATGATTAATCCTGATAACGTTTGCATTGGCGCTCAATAATTCTTAATGAAAGGGCTATATCTTACATGAAAATTTATTTAGTCGGAGGGGCTGTTCGCGATCAATTACTTGGATTACCAATCACAGAACGTGATTATGTGGTGGTAGGCGCAACAATTGATGAAATGTTAAGCAAAGGTTTTCGTCAAGTAGGAAAAGAATTTCCTGTTTTTCTTCACCCGAAAACAAATGAGGAATATGCATTAGCCAGAATGGAGCGAAAAGTCAAACCTGGTTACAAAGGTTTTACTTTCGATAGTTCGCCTCTAGTGACGTTAGAAGATGATTTAATTCGCCGCGATTTAACCATTAACGCCATGGCGCAAACGTTAGAAGGTGAATTGATTGATCCTTATCATGGCAAAGCAGATTTAGAGAAAAAAATATTACGTCATGTATCGCTTGCATTTGTCGAAGATCCAGTACGCATTTTGCGTGTCGCACGGTTTCTCGCGCGATATACATCGTTAGGGTTTAGTGTTGCGCCGGAAACAATCAACTTAATGCAGCAAATGGCAGCGGCAGGTGAGGTGGATGCATTGGTACCTGAACGCGTGTGGAAAGAATGGGAACGAGCATTAAGTGAAAAAAATCCAGAAAAATTTTTTGCTGTATTACATGATTGCGGTGCATTGAAAAAATTATTTCCAGAAATTTCCATGAATGATGCCGGGATGAAAGCATTATGCGAAGCAGAAAAACTGACTGATTTACCTGTCGTGCGTTTCGCCGCATTATTACATCATTTAGGAAGTAAATCAGCTGTTGCTACCCTATGCAAACGTTATCGTGTGCCAAACGCTTATTGTGAATTGGCGCAATTAGTGGTATTACATGCTGATCACGCATTAAATGCACAGCATCAATCGGCAGCAGAAATGTTAGCCTTATTTAATGCGCTGGATATTTTTCGTCGTGAAGAACGGTTTCAGCAATTTTTATTAGCTTGTCAAAGTGTCGCGCGCGTACGACAAGTTAAATTTGATTCGGATTGGCTGACAAGTTGTGCCCATGCAGCTAAGTCATATAATGTACAGGAATTGCTTGCGCAAGGATTAATCGGTAATCAGCTGGTTGAAAAGATAAAAGAGGAACGTGAAAAGAAAATTTCAGCTTGGCTAAAAAAGGCGTAAAATCCTGCTTTATCATTCAATATTGGTTTGTTATGATCGTTTGATTTCGCTAACCCTTCCAAGGAGATTCTCGATGAAACGTTTTGTAAAAGCAGCCATTGCTGCTGCATTAGTGACAACCGTAGCCACACCCGTTTTTGCAGCCGTATCTGTTAGCCCGCAAGAAAGAGCAAAAATTGAATCTGTCGTACATGATTATTTACTTCAAAAACCAGAAGTGATCATGCAAGCTGTTCAAGAATTACAAAAGAGACAATATCAACAAGCAGAATCAACCATTAAATCAACACAAAAAAATGTTGGTCAATTTGCAAATGCACTATTCCGCACTTCAAGTGATCCAGTTGTAGGTAATGCAGATGGCACAGTGACTGTGGTTGAATTTTTTGATTACCAATGTCCGCATTGCATCGACATGGCACCGGTGATTGATGCCATCATGAAATCAAATTCAAACGTCCGATTTGTCTTTAAAGAATTTCCAATTCGCGGTGAAATGTCAGACTTTGCTGCACGTGCAGCCCTCGCGGCAAATATGCAAGGTAAATATTATGAATTTCATCATGCCGTATTAACAGCAAAACAGCCATTAACACAAGATACCGTTATGCAGGCAGCAAAAGATGCTGGTTTGGATATTGATAAGCTGAAAAAAGATATGGATAGTGATGCGGTTAAAAACCAACTTAAATCAAATGTTAAACTTGCACAAGATTTAAAATTATTTGGCACGCCCGCTTTCTTCATCGGTAAAACAGATGCTAAGGCTAGCAGTAATATCGCTTATGTTCCTGGTGGAATGAATCAAAATCAATTGCAAGGTGCAATCGATAACGCTGGTAAGTAAATAATTCGTCATTCCTATCCCCACTTTCGTGGGGATAATCTCCAGCGGGAATCTCTAGTTTTTACGCGTCATTCCCGCGAAAGCGGGAATCTTGCGAAATATTCATGAGATCCCCACTTTCGTGGGGATGACG
>CAZKUQ010000039.1:0-14560 GCA_964555965.1 uncultured Coxiellaceae bacterium | reverse complement strand
AAAAATAGATGCCAGCTTTCGCTGGCATGACAGGCTTCTTAACCGAGATTCGCGTTTATAAACTTTTTAGTGCTTACAGATACGGAATAAACATAGGAACCCGTTGCTGGTATTTACGATATTGATTACCAAATTTTTTAAGCAACTCTCGCTTTTCTTTTTTTGCTAACAAAACATACATCATGACAATAATAGGAAAAGCAATGAGTGAAAAAATCGTCGACCAATGCACAACTCCTTCACCAAAGATGGCCCTGTATACTGCGGATGTCGCATCAGACTTTACTTTTCGTGCGGATACGATAAATGCTTTCAACCGGCGATACCACCACGATACCATCCCCTTGTGACCCGCTATGCGCTTTTTCCATGATGCCATGGACAATAGAATCTACCTGATCGGATTGACAATAAATTTCAATATGTGCATTCATAGACATCCAATCGGTGCTATAAAAATTGGCATACTCACCATAACCCTTTATTTTCGTCACGCTGATTCCAGGTACATCCAAAGAATGTAAATGATTTTCCACTGACTCCAAACATTCTATTCGAACAATGGCGACAATTTTTTTGTAGGTTGTCATAACATTAGTCCTTATCTTTATTCGATATAAAATGTAATTTCCATACTAAAAAGACTGCTGGTATCACAATAAGCGTCAATAGTGTCGCACTTACCATTCCACCGACCATCGGTGCTGCGATGCGTCGCATGACTTCCGACCCTGTACCGCCTAAAAACATTATCGGCAGCAAACCACCAATGATGGCTGAAACCGTCATGATTTTTGGCCTTAAGCGAAGCAAGGCTCCATCAACCATCGCATCGCGCACATCTTTTTGAGTAAGATTGCGTTTCTCTTCCCTGGCCTGATGTTCTCTTTTGGCAAGCGCTTGATTGAGAAAAACGAGCATAATCACACCTGTTTCAACTGCAACGCCTGCTAAAGCGATAAAGCCCACACCGACAGCAACAGATAAGTGATAGTGAAGTAAGTACAACAACCAAACACCACCCACTAAGGCAAGTGGTAATGTGAGAAGAATAATAAAGACCTCAGAAAAACGCCGAAAATTTAAGTAGAGTAATAAGAAAATAATCGCTAACGTAAAAGGAACCACAATATTTAATCGCTCTTTAGCACGCTCTAAATATTCATATTGACCTGACCAACTGATTGAATAACCTGCTGGTAGTTTGATTTGTTGATTAACTGCTTGTTGCGCCTCACGCACATAAGAACCGAGATCACGTCCAGCAATATCAACATAGACCCAGCCATTCAAACGTGCATTTTCACTCCGAATCATATCGGGGCCTTCAACAATATCCACACTTGCGATTTCACGCAGTGGAATCGTTGCCCCTGATGATGTCACGATAGGCAGTAAACGTAACTTTTCTAATGAATCACGAATTTCTCTGGGGTAACGCAAATTAACTGGATAGCGTTCTCGTCCTTCAATGGTTTGTGTGACATTCAACCCGCCAATAGCCGTTTCAACAATGGCTTGAATATCTTCAATGTTTAATCCATACCGTGCGGCCTTAAAGCGATCAATATCAATTTGAATGTAACGCGCACTCGCCACACGCTCAGCGAAAGCTGATGTCGTTCCTGGAATTTGTTTAAGTATATTCTCAACTTGTTGACCGATGTTTTGAATAACATTTAGATCAGGGCCTGCAATCTTAATACCCACGGGGGTTTTAATACCTGTGGCTAACATGTCAATTCGCGTGCGGATCGGCATTACCCAGGTATTCGATAATCCTGGAAGCTTCACACGTGATTCCAATTCAGCACGCAACTTCTCCATATTCATTCCCGAACGCCATTCATTTTTTGGTTTGAATTGGATAGTTGTTTCAATCATTGAAAGCGGTGCAGGATCGGTTGCGGTTTCTGCTCGTCCAATTTTACCAAAGACGGTTTTTACTTCCGGAACAGTTGCAATTAATTTATCGGTTTGTTGCAAAACTTGCTGTGCTTTACCTACAGAGATGCCAGGAAATGTCGTCGGCATATAAAGTAAATCACCTTCGTCCAATTCAGGCATGAATTCCCCACCTAAGCGTGACATGGGCCAGAATCCAATAAGAACGATAATAGTTGCAATGATTAAGACCGCTTTAGGCGCTTTCAATATCATTTGAATAATAGGACGATAAGCCGCATGTAAAACGCGATTAAGTGGATTATCCTGTTCAGCATGAATTTTACCTCGAACAAAATAACCCATTAGCACAGGTACCAGTGTAATGGAAAGAATTGCTGCAGCTGCCATGGCGTATGTTTTGGTATAGGCTAACGGCGCAAACAATCTCCCTTCTTGTGCTTGCAAAGTAAATACGGGTAAAAAACTCACCGTCACGATGAGCAAGGAAAAAAAGAGTGCCGGCCCAACTTCGATCGCAGCCTGTTGCATAAGCTGCCAGTGGCTAATATCTTTTCGTAAATTTTGTTCCATATGTTTATGTGCATTTTCAACCATCACAATAGCTGCATCCACCATCACACCAATAGCAATAGCTATTCCACCTAACGACATGATGTTGGCATTGATGCCTTGCAGGTGCATCACAATCAGTGCTGCGAGTATCCCAATGGGTAAGCTGATAATGATGACAAGGGATGATCTAAAGTGATAAAGAAATACCATGCAAATGAGCGAAACAATAATAAATTCTTCTATCAATTTATCCCACAAGGTATCAATCGCGCGCTGAATCAAATTTGACCGATCATAAGTTGTGATAATTTGCACGCCTGATGGTAAGCTTTTTTGTAATTGAGCTAATTTTTCTTTGACACCCGTTATCGTTTTCATGGCATTTTGTTGCGATCGCATCACAATAATGCCGCCCACCACTTCCCCTTGTCCGTTTAGTTCAGTGATACCACGTCTCATTTCCGGCCCTAGCTGGATTTCTGCAATATCTTTTAACAAAATCGGAATGCCCTTCTGAGCAAGACCAACAGGAATGTGTTCGATATCTTTAATTGACTTCATATAGCCTTTGGCTCTTACCATGTATTCTGCCTCCCCCATTTCAATAACAGAACCACCGGCTTCACGATTACCACTTTGAATAGCCGATTTCACCTGGGTCAGTGTGAATCCATAAGCACGTAGTCGACTCGGATCCAATGTAATTTGATATTGCTTGACCATACCGCCAGTCGTTGCGACTTCTGAAACACCGGTCACCTTCTGTAATTCATATTTCAAAAACCAATTCTGCAAACTAGTAAGCTGCGCCAAATCATGTTGGCCGCTACGGTCTATCAATGCGTATTCATACACCCAACCCACACCGGTTGCATCCGGTCCTAAAGCAGTTTGTGCACCAGGCGGCAAACGATTAGCAATCTGACTTAAATATTCCAATACACGAGAACGTGCCCAATAAAGATCGGTACCATCTTTGAAAATGATATAGACATAAGAAACGCCAAAACCTGATTCACCACGCACCGTTACCGCACCTGGAACTGATAACATAGCGGTTGTGAGAGGATAAGTGACTTGATCTTCAACGACTTGAGGAGCTTGACCTGGATAATCGGTTTTAATGATCACTTGTACATCCGATAAATCAGGAATCGCATCAACCGCAGTCTGTTTTATGGTATAGAAACCCCATAAAATAAGTAACACAGTCATTAACAAAATCAAAAACCGATTTTGTATGGACCAGCGAATTATTCCTGCAATCATGCATCAGTTCCTTTTAATGCGATAACTTTTTCATCTCCGTAATCACAAAATGATTTTCTTTATCTTTCTCTAAACTAAACTGAATATGATCGTCTGCTTTAAAAAGATTAAGATCGACATTTTTAGCAACAGAAAAATCCATTGTCATTTCTGGCCAATTCAATACAGGAATGGGTTCATGCTGCAATGTCAATGAATGGGTTGAGGCTTTTATTGTTTTGATGATTCCTTTGCCTTCAATCGATGTATTTTTTTCCTCAGCAATCTGATTATTGGATGCGCTCGAAGATGGTTCCAGGCGCTCTAAACCAGCTTTTAAATTAGTTTCCGAATCAATCAAGAACTGACCAGATACAACTACCTTTTCACCGGCCTTTAGTCCAGAAAGAATTTCTATCTTGTCACCCGATTCAATACCGGTTGTGACTGTTCGTGCTTGGAAACGTCCGTCACTTAGCGACACAATCACTCGATTGCTTTGCGAACTTCGAATCAATGCTTCAAGCGGTATGCTGAGCACTTTGGATTTTGGTTCAGCAAATAACGTAATATTGGCATACATATTTGGCTTTAAAATTTCATCAGGATTATGAAAGCGAAATCGGACTTTAAGCGTGCGTGTGGTAGGATCGACTTGTGGATAAATATATTCCACCTCTCCTTTCCAAATTTTGCCTGGGAATGCAGATAATCGTGCTTCAGCAGATTCACCCACTTTAACCCAGCTGGCTTGCTCTTCAAAAATTTGTGCGATCATCCAAATACTGCTCAAATCCACCAAGCTCATCATTTCTGTTTCAGGTGTTACTCGCATACCTTCGCGAACATTTAATTCCGTAACAACTCCATCTTGATGTGCATAAATATCAATTAATTGATCGGCATGTTTTGTTTTTTTCAATCGTTGAATTTGTTGTTCGGAAATATGTAGTGTTTGTAATTTTTTATATGATGCATTAATCAAAGATTGATTATGACTTCCAAGAGCAATCAAATATTCTTCCTGAGCATTAATAAGTGCAGGTGAATAAAGTTGCATAATTATCTGATCTTTCTTAACAGCTTCGCCTACTGTTTTTACTAAAAGGTTTTTTATCCAACCATCTGCATAAGTGTGAATGTGACTAATTTTATTTTCATTCGGTTCAACATAACCAACCGTTTCAATACGTCTTGCAAGTTCTCCTTGAGTAACGAGCACAGTACGCACCCCAAGATTATTCACAATGGCAGGAGAAATACGGACGGTTGTTTTATCCTCTGATTGCGCTTCATCAGGATAAACAGGCACTAGCTGCATCCCCATGCGTGATTTTCCTGGCCCTGGATAGTGAATAGTAGGTTCCATGGTATCGATCCAGTACAATGGTTTTTTTTCTGCTACCGTTTGTCCTTTATCGAAATAGCCTGAAATCCGACCAATCATAATCCCAGCAATAACGGCAAGTACGACGATAATAATGATCGAACTTTTTTTCATCACGTTATTCCTTCTAAATAAAGCAGTGCTGCACGCGTTTTAGTGCGTTCAACTTGAATTTGGAGTCGTTCCAGGCGAATCACTAACTCATTGCTGTAAGCCCGCAATACCGTGGTTAAATCAATGGCCGCATTTTGATAGGCAAGTGTTGCCGCTTTTGCATTTTGTTTAGCTTCAGGGATTAACTGACTGCGATATAAATTTACTCGTTTAGAAAGGCTGCGCCATATCGCATATTGCGAATCGAGTTCTTTTAATAAATCTTTATAATGCGCAGCTTGATCCAGTTGTGCAGCTTCCAGTCGCAAGAAGCTTGCCTCAAGTTCACGATTCTGGCGATTCCCCGGAAAAATGGGCAAGTCCACGGTGGCTTGAGCGCCAACAAAATTGGAACGGCTTTGTCCATTCGCCATTCTGCCTTGTCGTACACTATAACCAACATCGAGCATCCAACCCGGTTTATATTGTTCTTTTGCATAAGCGACTTCAGCCCGTGATGCTTCAATATTGGCATCATCCACTTTAAGCAATGGATGCTGTTGTAATTTACTTTTCATAAGATCAAATGGAAGTGGCTTTGGCCAATGAGGTAAAATATGGGGCAAGGAACGACTGGCGTTATCCATCCCAATCCAACGCCCTAATTGTGCACGCAATACATCGATTCGTTGTTCGATTTGTGCGATTTGATCATTCAAACGTGAAAGTTCGACTTGTACTTGTAATACATCGGATTGATTGCCTTTATTAGCGCTATATTGAGATTCTGCAGCCTTCAGCAACTGCTTATACAAAAATCGATTTTCATGGATGACTTTCCTCGCTCCTATCCAGTAGTAAAGGTCGAGCCACGTTTCCCGTACATTCCGGAGTAACATGGCTTCCTGTTCTTGCCATTTTCTTTGCTGCCCTTTTGCTAAGGCTTTCGTTTGTTTTGATTTGGCGGTGAGCGAGCGACCACGCGGAAAAGCTTGTTGTAATCCCACATTTATCATCGTCATATCATCTTGGGTAAAACTAAATGAGTTAGTAGGCACATTGGCTGCACCAACAATGAGTTGAGGATCAGAGAATTGCCCTTTTGCAACAGCTTCTTCTTCTAAAGCATGGGCATTAGCCTCAATCTGATGCAATTCAGGCGAGTTATTGATGGCTAGTTGTTCTGATTCTGATAAGGTTAATGTTCCTTGAATAGAAGCAGTATAACTAGATAATGGGTAAATAAGCAGAAGTATTAATCCGATGCGGTAAAGAAAATTACAAACCATTTTTAATCCCTTTAAAGCGCCTGCGAGCACCAAAATTAAGCATTCCTAAACCGTAACTATAGGTTTAAAATAGATTTTAACCTTGATATTATGATTTATCTATTTTTATTACTAACCAAAGGATTGGCGATTCATTCTATGAAAGGGATCATTAAGGTAATGAGTATATTATTATCTGGCTGTTAATAGAAAGTTGCGCTGAAGTTAGCCAGTATGCTGCTCAGCAAGTAAAAGTTAAAACCGCTAAAGTAAATAACTGTACGTATCTTGGACAAGTCTCAAGCGATAAACCCGATGGCAGAGCAGCGATATTTTCTGATGATCCTGCTGAAGATCTGGGTGCTAACACCATTGTACTTCAAGAGACGGCACTAAATTTAGGAAAGGAAAACAAATGAGCGCCTCTGAGCATAGCATGACAGCCGATGCTTAGCGCTGCTCTAACTAGAAAGATCAATTTGCGGCTTGCAGACTAAATGAATAGTTTTCTAACAGATTGTAGCAAGCACCAACTTTCATTAAGTTAGATAAGCTTCAGGAAATTAATTTTTTAATTTAAATAGAGGGACAGATATCTCAGCACGCGAAAACTGTTGCGCGTGCTTCTCTAGCCACTTTTCATAGCAATCTGCCCAACAGAAATGGTAAACATAATCTGCTCCTCGGCAGTTTTTGCGGCAGATAAAGGAATCTGTTTACGTTTTTGTTAAAGATGAATGATCTAATTTTCTTCTCACAAAAATGATTAAACTCGAGTATATTTCGAAATGATTAATCTTATTCGAGGAAACTCATTTTATGTTAAAACAAACCAGTTTGACTTCTGCATTAATTGTTTTTAGTTCGTTATTGCCCAGTATCAGTCAAGCAAGTGGTACAGCACCTGTTTCGGGATTTGCTAGATCATTTATTTTAGGTACAGCATTATCAAATGCAACGATCACTGTTTTAGAAACAGGTCAGCAATTTAAAACAGATTCGAATGGTAAATATGGGCCAATCCAATATCCAATTGGTAAACCGATTACTCTCATATTTGAAAAATGGAATTATAAAACAACACAATCAGATACTAGTGTAGTTCCTTCTGAAGGATTAACAAGTCCTTATAATAATATTACTTTTCAAATTGCATCGATTGAATCGTATTATGTATTAGCAGGAATTGTTGGTGCAAAAATCGAAGACAATGCATGTCATGTGGTAACAACTATTACTGCGTACCATAAAACAATGGATGATATTCCCCAGGGCGAAGAACATGCAAAAGCTGTTTTAATACCGAATGTAGCTATGACACCTTTCTACTTTGATATTTTTAAAAGCGGTCCACTCAAAGGAAAAACAAATCCTTTTACCAAAGGATTAACGGAAACATCCGAAGATGGCGGTGTGGCATTATTCAATCTTCCACCACGAGCAGAACCTTATCGAATTACAGCGAGTAAAAATGGCGTTGTATTCAGTGAGGCACAGTTTATGTGTCGTAAAGGTGCCTTCATCAATATTAGCCCGCCACGCGGACCATCTGCTCAAGCATAAAAAGAAATTTGGCAAGGTGGTACCCAAGAAGTGTTCTATGTGAAACATTATTTATCCCATAAATGCCCACATTCCAGTTTGAAATGTGACGTTTATGGGATGAAAATCGAAGACATTTAAAAATAATTAAATTAATATTTTTCAATTAGTTAAGCTAAACTTCGGTTACCGAAGTTGCTTCGCGTAGCAGTCTCTGAATAATACTAGCCCGAATTAGATTACTCTTTACTCCTTCAATGGTAGGGTATTGTTTTCTAATCTGGATAATCGCTTTTTCGATACGCATCATCAATGATTCAGGAAGTCGGATACTGACCATATCGCTCAACTGATCCATATCTTCTGCGATTTCAACAAGCGTTGGGAAATCATCAAGTTTAAGCAAGGATTCAATCGATTCGATAATCCATTTACTCTTACCGCGCATCCCATAACCGTCCTCAATAATTTGCCTTTGCAATCTTCGATGAAGATTTCGTTGTAATTTGATTGAAGTCGTTATTTTGTTTTGCATTGTTATATCACCATTTCAAATTCTAATATCTCAATTAATTTTTTAAATGCTTTACTTGCTTGGCGAAAATCTTTCCAATCTACTTTTGAAAATAATGTTATATGTTTATTAAATTGTTTCTGATTAAGCACAGAATCAATAATCATTTTTACTACTAAACCTTGTTTTGTACTTCCCATATTCACAGCTGAAGTGACGCGACCTCGTTCAGAAGAAAGTAAAGATGTTTGATGTTTACGTAATAATTTTTGCTGAGAAACCATACCCCGAAGTTCTCTAACACTTGAACCATGAATACATGCTTCAATCGCTTGTTTACGCGCCTCATGAGAATCCAATCCTGCGATCAATGCTGCTTTATCAAGATTACGAATATTACCATTACGTATATGTTCCTGAACATCGGCAGGTGCATTTAATGCAGCAAGATAATACGTACATTGAGAAAGCGACAACCCAGTAATTCCTTTTAACAATGTCGCTGTCACATCCATATTCCCATTTTGTATTTGATAAGCTTGGATAATATCTCGGACATTTCCTAAACGTTCATCAAGTGTTAAATCTTCACGTGCTGTATTTTCTATCCACTGAATAAGCTTAAGTTCAAATCCTTTTGGTTTCTCATTAAATATGCGTGCTTCAATTTCTTCTTTACCTGCTAGAATTGATGCAAGACAACGTCTTTCGCCAGCAACCACTCGATATAACTCACCCCGCTTATAAACAACAATTGGATTAATGACACCGCTTGATTTAATCGTATGGGCTAATTCACGTAACTTCTCAAGCTCATCATGTTTCTTTGCCAATGCTGGATCATCTGGACGTATCCCCACTCTCACATCTAATAAATCTATCGATAGCTTTCGCGGATTATCTGGATCTAATTCAATTCTAGAAAGAGGTAAAATAACATTGCGAAATATACCTTGATTATGCTCAACAACATTAATTGTTTCCGTCAAACCTCGTGTTAAGGCTTCTGAAATTCCAAATCGTTTTTTTTTGGTCATGCAAATATCCTCTCTGCAATATAACTACATACTTCGTCTGCTTCTGCTTTTGCAACGTGTTGTTCTGGAAAATCGAAAATAGAACGTGGATTAGAATCAGCTGCATCTACTTCAGCAAAGACAATACGTTGTGAAAATTTAACTGGCAAGACATATTTTCCAATTGATGGGCTACCTTGAAGACTGGTTAAAATATCTTTATGCAATCTTGTTTGTTTAAACATATTCGGAAGAATACCGATTAAATTTAACGGCCTAGATTTTTCACGTATTAATGATTCTTGCATCCACAATTGCAACATCCCATAAATACCTTGAACTGGCTGTTCTTCCATCACTGAAGGAATAACAATATGCGAAGCTGCTTTAATCACACTAATAGTGAGCGGGCCTTTAGAAGGTGCGGTATCAATTACAACTGCATCATATGCTGCGTGCACATCTGGTGAATTTAAAAAATTTGCTAATTGTTTATGAACTTTATCTACTACTTCTGATCGCCTTACTGATTCAGCAGTGAGTAGTTTTTCAGCATGCCCTGGCGCAATGTCCAGATTTTGTACAAATGTAGGGTATGGAACTACGCCTTGGCCATAAAATATTTCAGCAATGCTACTTCGACCATCCCAATCATTGTCATTGGGATCAGTTGGATCATAATCAGGATGAATTGGCGGCATTAAACCTTCTGGTGCAGCTGGATCAATTTCCATGTGCAGATATTGATGTGAAAAATTACATTGAGGATCGAAATCAATACATAAGGTGCGCAAATTTTTTGATTTGCTGAGATATTCAGCCATTAATTTGCTGCAAGTAGTTTTTCCTACTCCACCTTTATTATTTACAAAAGCAATAATTTCCATATGGAGACTCCTGTCGTTGTATTACAATACAGCATACTATATCATCACCTATGACTTACAATAGATTTATCAACAAATAAAATTAAACGGCGACATGTTGTGTTTTTTGTTTATCTCTTGTTTAGTATTTGTTTAGGATGCTGTAATTCATTGATAATGATAGTTTTTTTATTGAAAAATGTGACGGATATGGGATTTTCTGTGACATTTATGGGATAAAGTGTGACGTTCTTGGGATGGGATGTGACGGATATGGGACAAAATGTGACGGATATGGGATTCAATAAAACTGAGAATAAAAGGGAATTAAAAAAACATGCAGCGACAATTCATTGTTCAAACACATTGAGTTTGCTGCAACGTAAAGTGAGTAATGCACTTCTCTATCACGCATATAATGAGCTCATGCTTAAAGATGAGCATGAGATCACCGTTAAACAATTATGTCGGTTGATTGGTTATCAAGGTAATAATCATGCTGTCATCAAAGAAGCATTAAAAGGTTTGATTTCAACTGTCATTGAATGGAATGTAATTGATGATGAAACTGGAACAGAAAATTGGACAGCAAGTTCCATTATCGCCAGTGTGAGTTTAGAAGGACCGATTTGCTATTACGCCTATTCACCGCGCATGAAGCAGCTTTTACATTCTCCTTCTATGTTTGGAAAGATTGATCTGGTGATTCAATCAAAATTCCGATCAAGTTATGGGTTGGCGCTTTATGAAAATTGCATACGCTATCGAGGTTTGCCATATTCAAAATGGTTTGATATTGATCTTTTCAAAAAGTTGATGGGAATACCTGCCGGCATGTATGAAGTATTCCGAGATTTTAAAAAACGTGTACTTGATAAAGCAATTGATGAAGTGAATACTTATTCCGATTTAATCGTTTCATCTGAATTTCTCAAAGAAAGCCGTAAGGTAAAACGTATTCGTTTTAAATTGGAAGAACGTGCTAAAAAAATTAAGCTAGGAGATCCAAAAAAAGTAAAAAATTTAACTCATGCGACTGACTTAGAAACGACTAGAAATCAATTACTCAGCGATTTTAATTTAACAATCGAACAAATTGAAAAACTGTTACTGGAACATGATTTAACATTTATTCGAGAAAAAATTGATATGGTCGCCGCATCAAAACCATTTCAAACGGGAAAAATTCAAAATAGAGCAGGGTATTTGTTAAGTGCAATTAAAAATAATTATCAAGCCGCCAAAGTAAAAACGCACGAGGTGATTCATCTTCAAGATATAAAATTTGAACTTGAAGTCACTGAAGCAAAACGTGAAATTGAATGTAGCCGCGTTAATTATCAGCAATATCGTGAGGAAGCAATTGAAGCAGCTATTAATGATCTTCATCCTGACGATAAACGACAATTTATGCAAATGTTTCTTCATTATGCAGAACCAGCAATTCATACTGTTCTTCAGTTGCAACGTAATAAATACACGCGCGAAACAGTACTAGATTCACCGCAAATCAAAGCATTAATGCGTCATCTTGCTTTGCGAGAATTAGATAATTTGAGTTTAATGCCGTTAGAAGAGTTTATTCTGACACAAAATGAAAAAACGCGCGAAGCATGGCAAAAATTAAAATCTTACGATCCAGATCATCCACTTTTAAGATTTAGCGAATGAAGTTTTAGTAATACTACTTATTCACATCAAGTGTGAAAGATATATAATGAAATTGCGTTTTGGATGTTTCCTAACCTACAGGGAGAAAATGACATGGTAGCTAAAAAGAAAAAAGCCACAAAGAAAAAAAAGAAGTAAATTAAGAAAGACCAGGGAAGATGATTCTTCCCTGTGTCTCTTCTCACTAAATTTTCCGCACAAAAATCGCTTTCAAATAATCAGTTTCAGGAATGGCAGCATGAATAGGATGATCGGGGCCTTGATGTCCGCGACCAATAATTTGGATTTGGCTTTTTGTGTTGAATGCTGCGCGCTGCAAAATTTGGATCAAATCGGCTTCGCTGACATGCATGGAGCAAGAGCAAGTAACGAGCACACCATCTTGAGTTAACAGTTTGAGAGCAAGTTCATTCACCCGTTGATAGGCAACCAAACCTTCTTTTCTATCTTTAAATTTTTTCACAAAGGCAGGAGGATCAAGTGTAATGACATTATAAAGCTTGTCTGTCTGACTCAGAGCTTTCATCCCATCAAATACATCTGCTGATATGACATTGACCTTGCTATCGACAGTGTTCAATTTCGCATTTTCACGAATGAAATCACCTGCAAATGCAGATGTTTCAATACAATCCACCTGATTTGCGCCAAAAACCGCGGCTTGGATCCCGAAGCCGCCTAAATAACTAAACACATCCAGCACTCGTTTACCCAAAACAAAATTTTTCAATTGCGCACGATTTTGGCGATGATCATAAAACCAGCCGGTCTTTTGTCCTTTCCAAATGGGGACTAAAAACCTAACATCATTTTCTTCTAAGGTAACAACGTCAGGCGGTGTACCAAATAATGGTTTGATATAAGTTTCTAGCCCTTCATACTGGCGAATTTGGCTATCATTACGCAGTAAAATTGCTTGGGTCTCAGGTAAGACTTGTCTGATTGCTTCAGCCAATTCAGTTTGTTTTGTCTCCATTCCTGCCGTATTAATTTGCATGACTAGTGTGGTATCAAATCGATCGATCACTAGCCCTGGTAATCTATCTGCTTCACTAAAAATAAATCGATAAAAAGGTTTTGAAAATAATCGTTCACGCAATTTTAAAGCAGTTTGCAGTTTCTCAATAAAAAAATCAGTATTCAATGATTGATCTAGATCATAAGAATAAATTCTAGCAGCAATGAGCGAATGTGGATTCATATAAGCTTTGCCAATGGGCTTATTATCGTGCCCAATCACCACCACATCTTCGCCAGGTACAAAGGATTTTAACGGTGTAGCATGATTGTCGATTTCATTACTGAATATCCAAGGATGACCGGCACGAATGCGCCGGTCTTCGTTTTTTTTAAGTTTAAGCTGTTGCAAAATGATTTCTCGTTGTTATTTTTTTTTATAAACCGGAGGTGTTGCTGTTGGAGTTGTAACTGTTTCTAGCTTACCTTCTTCAGATTCGTTATAGATTTGTGTTGTTTCAGTTGGCTTCGTCTGTGTGGACGGTAGTTTATTATTTCCACTGCCACCAAACATAGAAGTAATAGATGAGATGATAACAGAAGTTGGTGATTGATCGATTAGCTTGTTTTCTATCTGTTTTTGTATATCTTTTTCTTTTTCAGGATTGATAAAATCCGTTAACGAGATAGCAAAAATATGTTGATATTGATAAGTATACAACCATTGAATATATCCGCGCTGTAGATACAAAGGTAAACTTAATTTAGCTTCTTTTGAACAATAATTGCCTTTGTTATTATCATGTTTTGAGAGATCTTTCAATTGAGGCAAAAGATAATATTTTTTATTTAATAAATTATTCTGTATAGCCATGTCAATGTATGTATTGTCTGCCAAATAAGCCAGATCTAAAATATTTTTATTAATTTCTTCTCTTAGTTGCGGAACTTCTTTACCATTATTATTTTTATCAGTGTTTATCCCATTTTTCTTAAGCATGCTTTTATTATAATCATCTGTCAGTTTTTTTATCTCAGCTAAAAACAAATCTTGCTGATTTTCTGTTAAATAAAGAATGATATAACTGGCTATCCCATGTAAGGATTGAAACAGTAAAGAAGTATCTTCTTTTGTTTTTAAAGACTGAGCCTCTTCTGCTTTTTCTCTGAGTTTAAAAATGAATCTAAACCAATCATCGAAATTTTGAGAAGTTTCAGCTTCTATTTGCATATTATTAACGATTTCATCTAGTTGGGTATCTACGGGACCCTTTTTATATGCATATCCAGCATAATGCGCTACCGTACCGCTAAGAAATGACTTTCTATCTGAGTCACGAGCTATTTTATATAGGTTAAGAAAATTTTTTATTACTTGTGGATTTGGTAATGGTCGCGATGTCGACATAATGGTACTCCTAACTCATTTATAATGAAATCCGTAAATTTTTCCATACTAAAGTAAATTTCTTAAGAAACTCTTAACGCGAATTCTGGTTAAGCAATTAAGCAAGACTGTTGTCATGCCAGCCGCACGT
>CAZKUQ010000038.1:0-14818 GCA_964555965.1 uncultured Coxiellaceae bacterium | reverse complement strand
AACTGCTTTCATCAAACCAATATTGCCTTCTTGAATCAGATCAAGAAATTGTAAACCGCGATTGGTATATTTTTTCGCGATTGAAATGACTAAACGCAAATTTGCTTCAACCATTTCTTTTTTGGCGCGGCGTGCTTTTGCTTCACCAATTGAAAGGCGTCGATTCACTTCTTTAATTTCAGCAATATTCATGCGCATTTGTTCTTCGAGCGCAATTAATTTTTTCTGCGAGCGATGAATATCAGGCATGAATTTTTCTAATTCAGCAAGAATAGCTTTGCTTTGTGATTGAGTGAGCCACTCTAAGTTAGTTTCATTATTCACAAACGCGGAGATAAATGCTTTGCGCGGTAATTTACCTTTATTAACGCAATAATCCATGATAGCTCGTTCTTGAGCGCGAATTTCATCTAATAAGCTGCGCATTTTACGTGATAATTTATTAAATTGTCGTGGAGACAATTTAATATCCATAAAATACTTGGCTAATTCATCACGTTTTACAACGGTTTTCTTGTGTTTTGCACCATGTTTTTTTTCAGTGGTGATGGCTTCGTTATAAAATTTGCGTAATTCTTCAAAACGTTCTTTTGCTTTTACTGGATCTAAGCCGGCATCATCATCAAAAGGGTCAGCAGCTTCTTCGCTTTCTTCAGCTTCATCAACGGCAACAGGGGGGGCAGGGGCTGCTGCTTTAGGCGTACCAGCGCCTTCTTCATCATCGCCTTCACCTTCTTCGCCTTCAAGGTTGGGTTCGATGTAGCCGCTGATAATATCACTTAATCGCAATTCACCTTTTTCAACACGATCGAAATCCGCCAGCACTTCAGCAATCATTTGTGGTTGATAAGCTAACGTTGTGAGCATTTGGTTCATGCCTTCTTCGATGCGTTTTGCAATAGCAATTTCGCCTTCACGAGAAAGCAATTCAACACGTCCCATTTCACGCATATACATACGGACTGGGTCAGTGGTGCGGCCTAGTTCTTCACTTGCCACCACTAAGGCATTTGCTACTTCTTCGGCAGCCACTTCGTCTTCTGCCGCTTCATTTTCATTGAGCAGTAAATCATCCATCTCAGGCGCATCTTCAGAGACGCGGATGCCCATGTCATTTATCATGCTAATGATATCTTCAATCTGTTCGGGATCAGTGATATCAGCAGGCAAATGATCATTCACCTCGGCATAAGTCAGGTAACCCTGCTCCTTACCCCGGGTAATTAATTCTTTTAAACGTGATTTCTGTGATTCTTTTTGCGATGAACCTTGATCCATAATTAGAACCTATTTATAAGTTGGTGTGTTTTACACTTAGTATAATCAAAACCTAGGCGCACGAACCTTACATTATCCACTATTTTCATAAAAAAGTCAGTAAAGTTAGCTAAGCTATTGGGTAATTAGCGCTTTCTTTTTAGCTATCAATAAGCTTAATTGTTGTTTTTCTTCATCAGATAATCCATTCCCAGCCGCTTTTGCCAGCAAACGATTAACGGCTTCATCATGATTTAATGCCATAATTTGACGAATAGCGCCCAAAAAAGCTTTTTCAAAACTTTCTTCAGGCACCATGTGTTCAAACTGGGCTAATTTGCCAATAAAAGCTTCTTCTTTTTGTCCTCGCCAATATTCTAATAATGCACCCGTCGTCCAGTTTATATTATTTTTAATAATTTCAATTAGTTGAATAAAAAATAATTGCCCAGCCAAATGATTTTCTTCCGAAAGCGGTTCTTGAATTAATTCTGCAAGCTTTGGTTGTTGAATGAGTAGCGCCATGGCTAATCGAAGTGGGGGTGCTAGGCGAAGTTTGGTAAACGAAGAATCTGTTGGTACTAATAATTCTGGTTTGGTTTCACCACTCATTTTTACTTGTTGATTTAATGATTCTAGCGGCACTCTTGCACGTTTGCTGAGCTCATTCAATAAAATATCTTGGAAAATTCCATGAGGTAATTCTTTAATATGATTAAGTGAAAGTGCAGCAAATCGCGCGCGGCCTTCCATCGTATTCATATCGCATTGTTTCGCCAGTGTTTGAAAGAAAAAATCAGACAAAGAAGAAGCATTGACTAATCGTTTTTCAAAAGCATCTTTATTTTCTTTACGTACTAACGAATCAGGATCTTCTCCCTCAGGTAAAAATAAAAAACGAATTTGTAAACTATCATGCATGAGCGGAAAAATGACTTGTAATGCACGCCAAGCAGCCGTGCGACCTGCTTCATCACCATCAAAACAAAAAATAATCTCTGATGTATAACGAAATAAACGTTGCAAATGATGTGCGGTTGTTGCTGTGCCTAATGTTGCAACCGCATAGGTAATGCCATGTTGAAATAATGCGATGACATCCATATAACCTTCAACAATGAGTGCGCGGTCGAGTTTACGATTAATTTTCAGCGCTTGATACAGCCCATAAAGTTCATGGCCTTTTTGAAAAAGAGGTGTCTCCGGTGAATTTAAATATTTCGGTTCACCTTGATCAAGAATTCTGCCGCCAAAACCAATGATGCGTCCGCGATAATCGTGAATGGGAAACATGATGCGCTCACGAAAACGATCATAATAGCCGCCTTCATTTTTTTTGATGATGAGACCTGTGTCGAATAATTTCTTTTTATCCGCTTCATTTTTACCAAACAAATCGAGCACATGACTCCAGCCGCTAGGCGCGTATCCAAGTTGAAATTGTTGTGCGATGGTGCCAGAAATACCGCGATTTTTTAGATATTGAATGGCGCGTTGTGATTGTTTCATTTGCTCATAATAATATTGACTCACTTCTATCATGAGCTCATACATCGCAGGAAATGAATCATCTTTTTTTGTCCCTGGATAAGCTGATTTTGGCACTTCCATCCCGACTTGCCGCGAGAGGGTTTCGATGGCTTCAGGGAAACTTAAATGGTCATGCTGCATCATGAAATCGATGGCATTGCCATGCGCGCCGCAACCAAAACAATAATAAAATTGTTTTGGCTGGCTAACAGAAAAAGAACCGCTTTTTTCCTGATGAAATGGACAACGAGCAAAATAATTACTACCAGATTTCTTTCGCAAAGGCACATGCGTGTTGATTAAATCAACAATATCAATTTTTGTTAATAATAATTCGATGAATTCGCGTGGAATATTGCTCACATTATTACCTCAGGTGGATGGGATAGTTATAACAGAGCAATGACAGAGATGACAATGGTAGGGTGGATTAGCACGAAGTGCGTAATCCACCAAAGAATTTATCCCAAGAGTTCTTTCACTTTGCTACTCACAATAGTCATATCGGCTTTGCCTTGCAATTTAGATTTTAATAAGCCCATGACTTTGCCCATGTCTTTTGCAGAAGTTGCGCCTGATTCTTGAATGGCATCTTTCACCGCTTGAGCAACTTCGCTTTCAGATAATTGCGCGGGCAGATAAGTTTGAATCACACGAATTTCTTCTGCTTCTTTTTGCACGAGATCCGGTCGATTACCAGCTTGAAATTGTGAAATGGAATCGCGTCGCTGCTTAATCATTTTATTAAGTGTTGCAAGAATTTGTTCATCACTTAACACAATTCGTTCATCGACTTCGCGTTGTTTTAATGCTGCCATGATTAAGCGAATGGTTGCTAAGCGTTCTTTTTCACCGCCACGCATAGCGGTTTTCATGTCTTCTTGAATTTTATCTTTAATCGTAGTCACTTTGTTTACTCTCCATAAAAAACACCTTGTCCCGTTGGTACAGGACAAGGTGTCATTAAAAACGATTAACAGAAGATGCTATTAAGCAGCTTCTTTTTCTTTCTTGCTGCCGGTACCAATTGGCTGACGATCACGTTCTAGTGCCATATTTTCACGCAAGATTTTTTTCTGGTAACGTTTTACGGCAGCGGCTTTTTTACGTTTACGCTTCCAGGTTGGCTTTTCATAGAATTCGTGACGGCGTAAATCAGCTAAAATGCCTGCTTTTTCGCATAAACGCTTGAAGCGTCGCAAGCTTAATTCGAAATTTTCGTTGTCTCTTACACGTACTGTTGGCATATCGAACACTTTACCTTAATAAGTTAATCAAGAAATAAGAGCGCCATTCTAATGCTGAAATGACAGAAATGCAAAGGCTTGCTGCCATTTTTGTTTCTTATCTCGGCCAAAATTAGATCAGCAATAAGTATAGACGATGAGCCGTTTTTATTAGAGAAAAATGATTATTTTCATATAGATAAAAATAATCGCCATGATTAATCATGCCTATGATAAGAAGATAATTTTTTTGCTATGCTGCAGATTCTTTAACGAGGAAACGTCATGCTAAACAATACATCAATATCCTATGGCACCATCACACGTTCGCTGCATTGGCTAATGGCAGCATTTTTTTTAGGGATGTTTCTCGTTGCGTACATCATGATAAACATTCCAAAATCCGATTTTAGAATGTCACTTTACGATCTTCACAAAGCGACAGGTTTGCTGTTATTTGCTTTAGTTGCGTTACGATTAATGTGGCGCTTGGTAAATGTGCAGCCAGCACTGCCAGCATCAACGCCGCTTTGGCAGCAGCGAGCAGCACATTGGAATATCGTTTTTTTGTACATGCTCATGTTTTTGATGCCAATTTCTGGATTTTTAACATCAAGCTTAGGCGGCCATGAGATCACGTTTTATTATCTTTTTACGCTGGCGCCATTAGCGCATGATGAAGCATGGTCAGAATTTTTTTCTGATGCGCATGAAATATTTTCTATCTTATTAATTATTGTATTTGCATTGCACGTGCTAGGATCACTGCATCATCATTACATTCGTAAAGATAATGTTATGCGGAAAATGCTTTTTTAATTGTATCAGTAATAATTTGTATGGATTTCACATCACGATTTTCACCGCGATAAATTAAACAAATTTCATCTTGGTGAATAGGCGCTTTTGGAATATTTGTTAGATGATATTTTTCAGCAACGTTTGCTGGTAAAACACCAATCCCACAACCCGATTGAGTTAATTCCGCAATTACTTCAAGATTATTCGTGCTAATCATGCGCTGATAAATGAGGCCTATTTTACGCAATTTCTTTAAAATGGATTGTGCTTGGATGAGGTTAGGATCACATAATAAAATTGCTTCACCAGACTGAAAATGTTGAATTTTGTTGATCGTATGATTACGCCAAAGAGTGACTTTATCGTTATATAAATGTTTAATAATTAAATCTAAATGTTTTACTGGATTGACCACAATGCCAATATCAACATTCAAATTAATCACTTGTTCCGTAATTTTTCGTGATGAATCGTGATGTAATTTGATATCTAATTTAGGATATTTTTCCATTAATTTGGTAAGAAATCGCGGTAATGTAAGCTGTGCAACTGATGTGTGACAACCAATTATTAATGAGCCTTGTACTTCATTCACTGATGCTAAAGTTTGTGATTTTATTGTGTCCCATTGCTGTAATAATTGTCGTGTATGTGCGAGCAATTGTTTGCCGGCTTTTGTTAATGACACACCGCGTTTATGTCGCAATAAAATTGTCGTACCAACACATTTTTCCAATCTTTGCATTGCTAATGTAAGTGATGGTTGGCTAATGCCTAATGTTTCTGCTGCGCGCGATAAAATTAATACGCGTGCGACTTCAACAAAATAAGTAAGATCAGTTGGTGATGGTGTCATGGTTAGTGATCCTTAGACTAGCTATTCTTTTGCCTCAGACAAAACTGCTCCTGCGATCGGCTGGCACATCCCCGTGCCAGACGGTCTGATTGCAAAAGAATAACTAGTCTAAAGCAATTGAAAATTTAGATGGATTACAATGTAATCCATCTTGCTCTAATTTTTTAACTTTTTTGTATTATCTTCTACTTCATTTCCGGTTGGACGCATTAATTGCTGCAACGGTTCAGAAATCATTTCGCCGGCTAAAAATTTATTAAATAATTTGATTGAATCTGTTTCGTGAGGATTAAATAATGCTAAAAAACTAGTACGTTTATGCTGTGATAAAATAGTAAATGGATTTTCATTATTATTATTTTTTATGTATTGATTCACCCATGCTTCAACTAAAACAGAACGTGAAAGCATAGAGGTGCTATCTAAATTTTCTGCATAAAATCTTCTAAAATCATCTAGGATTTTATTTTTTTGTTTCGCTAATTTGGATCCCTGTAAATGGTGTTCAATGTAGTTAATTCGTTCTTTGACTTCATTAAAATTTAGATAAGATTTATTTTTTTCGCGCACTTGATTAATCATGTGATCAACAGTAACTGCCTGTGATGCACGCGCACCTTCCTGCATGAGCTTCATGCTTGATTGTTCAGAATTAGCTTTAATCGCATACAAAAAAGTTAATAAATTATAATTTGGCTCATTCTTTCGATGTAAGTATTCTTTTGCAACCGGATCAATATTGTCATGATCAGTTGCATCTACAAAATTATCATCACGGCGGATTTTAATCTCAGTGGTTGCTGCATCATGTGAAAAATAAATAATCGCTTTTGTGTAAGGAAACCCGGCATGTTCAGCTAATAAAGCTAAATCATCTTCGATATTTCGGCGATCTTTTATCAGTGAGACTTTCCTAGTATTTGCATCACGGTTATCTTGCATAAATATTAGTTTACGTTGATCAAATCGCCATTCTATCCCTTGAGCGGTGGCATATTGATGGTCTTTCACAAAATAAGCAGTCGAAATTTTTTGATTTTTATCTGGCCCAACTTTACCGGAGATCGTGTTTTCTATTTCTATTTTGCTTTGTGGATCGGGATGTGAAGTATCTAAACGTGCTTTAGCATTAACTGGTTTTTCTCCAATTAATATCAATGCGTTACCATCAATTTTTTCTAAATTCACATCGTTAATCGAATCGAAATAATATAAATCATAGCTTTTTTGTGCGGTTTTTTTTGGCATGGCGAATTACTCGTTATTATAAGAATAGCCACAATCTAATTGCGGCTTAGTGAAATGTCAAATAAACTGCGCCCATGCGTGTACTTGGTATTGAAACATCTTGTGATGAAACTGGCATTGCGGTTTACGATTCAACGCAAGGATTGCTTGCGCACACAATTTATAGCCAAACTGATATTCACGCTGCTTTTGGTGGGGTAGTGCCTGAACTTGCTTCGCGTGATCATATTCGTAAAGTGATTCCGCTCACTGAAAAAGTGTTGCAAGATGCTGGATTAACTAAAAAAGATATTAATGGTGTGGCTTTCACAAAAGGCCCTGGATTAGTCGGTGCATTGTTAGTGGGCGCGATGATTGGACGCACATTAGGCTTTGCTTGGAATGTGCCAACCATTGGTGTGCATCATTTAGAAGGCCATATTTTAGCGCCATTTTTAGAAGAAAATCCGCCAACATTTCCTTTTTTAGCATTGCTAGTTTCTGGTGGTCACACTGAATTAGTGAAAGTAAAAAACATCGGCCAATATGAAATTATTGGTGACACATTGGATGATGCTGCAGGTGAAGCATTCGATAAAACAGCGAAATTATTAGAGCTTGGTTATCCAGGCGGTGCAGCACTTGCCAAATTAGCTGAACTTGGTGATCCAACACGATTTCATTTTCCACGTCCCATGATTGATAGACCGGGATTAGATTTTAGTTTTAGCGGCTTAAAAACATTTGCATTACACACGGTAACGCAATATGGTTTAGATGCACAAACGAAAGCTGATATTGCACGCGCTTTTCAAGATGCAGTGGTAGAAGCCATTGCGATTAAATGTCGACGTGCATTGCAAGAAACAAAATATAAATCGTTAGTGATTGCAGGCGGAGTTGGTGCAAATCTTGCTTTGCGTGCAGCATTAAAAATTATTTGTGATAAACATCATGCCACATTATATTTTCCACGCTTAGAATTTTGCACAGATAATGGCGCGATGATTGCCTATGTTGGTTGTAAGCGGCTGTTTGCTGGCCAACAAGATGATTTGAGTGTGGATGTGTATCCTCGTTGGTCGTTGAATGAAGTGTAGAGTTGGCATTTGTCATTCCCGCTTGCGCGGGAATGACGAGAAGAAACGTGTTATCTCTTCATCCCAATTTTATTTTCTTTGCCTGCTAATAATTTTTTAATATTTTCTTGATGCCGGAAAATTAACATCGCTCCCATGACGGCGATGGCTGCAACAAAAATAAAATTACCAGTGAATTGCCAGACAAAAATCGGTGCTAAAGCGGAAGCCGCGAGTGATGAAAGTGATGAATAACGAAACCAATATGCTACTATTATCCAAGTCGCAAACCAACATAAAGCAGCAGGCCATGATAAAGCAATCAAACAACCAAGTGCTGTTGCAACACCTTTGCCGCCTTCGAATCGAAAGAAAATTGGAAATAAGTGACCACTAAAAGCAGCAAATGCAACGAGTGCTAAACCAATCGAGTCGAGTCCAATGATGGCTGCAATAAATACTGGTAGAAAGCCTTTTAACATGTCACCAATCAGAGTGATGGCAGCAGCTTTTTTTCCGCCAATACGTAATACATTTGTTGCACCTGGATTGCGTGAACCTTCTGTGCGTGGATCAGGTAAGCCCATTATTTTACAAACAATGATAGCGCTTGAGATGGAGCCGAATAAATAGGCAATAATAGTGGCGATAATATTTTCAATCATGAGCTTATCTTACAGTAAATGTGAAATTGCGCTAATCTATCATAATCCCAATAACAAGTAACCACAGGAAAAGGTAAAAAATATGTCAGCGAATGCCAATCATTTAATTTGGATTGATCTTGAAATGACAGGATTAAATCCAGAAAAAGATCGTATTATTGAAATTGCAACGATTGTCACTGACTCTCATTTGAATGTCGTGGCAGAAGGCCCTGTGTTTGCGATTCATCAATCGAACGAATTATTAAACGGCATGGATGATTGGAATACAAAGCAACACAATCGTTCTGGATTGGTTGCGCGTGTGCAAGAAAGTCATGTGAATGAATCGCAAGCTGAAGCAGAAACACTAGCATTTTTACGGCAATATGTAGTTGAAGGTAAATCGCCTATGTGTGGCAATAGTGTGTGGCAAGACAGACGTTTTCTCGCGCGTTTTATGCCGGCATTAGAAAAATTTTTTCATTATCGTTTGATAGATGTGAGTACGTTAAAAGAATTAGCATTGCGTTGGGCACCTGAAATTTATAATGGATTGCAAAAAGAATCGCGACATTTAGCGCTCGATGATATTCGCGATTCGATTACTGAATTAAAATATTATCGCGATCATTTGTTAAATCATGCGGTGATGAAATGCTAATAGTATTTATTTTGAATTATGTTGATATTGATGTGTAGACTGCTTTTCAAGCAAAACAGTTAACTGTTTTTGAAATTCTGATTCAAACAAATCTCTTTTTGCGCCAAATAAACTATGTGCTAACAAGTTGATGCTGGTAGTTTGTAACGAAGGACGTTCACGTGCAAAAATCGAGTGATGATAAGCAATAACAAAAATTTTCTGGCGATTTTCATCTGATAAGTTAGTTGCTGTTCCCAATGTAATAATGTTTTTCACAAGCGCTTGTTTCAATGATTGATGTTGAGGATGTTTGCCAATTTTTTCCTGCAACGAAGTTAATAATTGTTTCATAGACAAATCATTATTATCGTCAAGAGAGAATGTTTCTATCATGATGGTATGAGAAAAATTAGCATGAGAAAAATCAATGTAATCATTAATGAGTAATGGGATGGGTAAAATACTATTCATAAAATTGGCATAAGAAAAATTAGTATGAGTTAATTTTGTTCTGCGCAATGTCGCATTCGTGAAATCGGCATCCGTTAATGATGCTGATACCAACTTAGCATCATCAAGGTTGGCGTTAATGAATACCGGTTCAGTAAAGTTAGTGAATTTAAACTTAGCATAATGTAAGTTGGCATTATCAAAGTGAGGATTGAAGCCAAAAGATTGATGTAAATCTGCGTGTTCAAGTTGAGCCTTATCGAATTTAGCATGGGACAAGTCTGTATTTTTTATTTCAGATTTATTTAAACGTGCCTGATTGAATTGTGTCTTTCTTAAAATTGCATTATTTAATTTACAAAACTCAAGATTCGCATCACTTAAATCTTGTCCAGCTAAATTAGCTTTGGTTAAATCCGCATGAGGTAAATTTAAATAACAATTTGTTGGCAAATGGATTTCAGTTGAAATGGTTGCATCGAATTGTTTAACAGCAATGATTGCGGCAATGCTATCAACAAGGTGATTAAAATTATTTTCTATACAATATAATTTAGCGGTTTCTAATTTTTCTACGCTAAGCAAGGTAATGTCATCGCATAATAACGCATCATAAACGTTGTCTAATGGATGCGTCATATTACCTTGTTTTATTTTGACGATGCTCGTATAAAAAATGGAATCACGATGGTGTTGCTCACGTTTAACATGCTGAGTAAATAAAGCAATTTCATGCGGGGTAGAGTGATTTAAAATACTGAGCAAATTTTTTGGTTCTTTTACGAAATCACGAATCACATCACGATATTTTTTTGCAATACCGGCATGGCTAATTAATTCTTTTATGCTGGTATGTAAAAAAATTTCTTTGAGCATGTCTATCGGTAATTGATCAAGCATATTTTTTTATTTTCATCTCATTGTCATGATGGTGCATCACGTGAATTATATTATGTATGGGCTTTGTTTTCACGATTTTTCTGATTGTTTAAAGCCCATTCCACATGTTCGCGTACGAGGGGAGAAGGGTCATGCAAACGTGTTTTTAAAGCAGAAATAACAGCCAAATTAAAAGGAGAATTGCCCAGTGCAACGGCAATATTTCTGAGCCAAACGGCATAACCAATACGCCTGATAGCAGAACCTTCGGTGTTTTTTAAGAAAGTTTTTTCATCCCATAAAAATAATTTTATTAAGTCAGGCGCTTGCAAATTATGTCGCGGCAAAAAGTCTTTTTCACCGGTAAATTTTGCAAATTTATTCCACGGACAAACGATTTGGCAGTCATCACAACCATAAATACGATTGCCAATGAGCGGTCGAAATTCTTCTGGAATTGCCTCACGCAATTCAATGGTGAGATAAGAAATACAACGTCTGGCATCAAGTTGGTATGGGCCAACAATGGCTTGCGTTGGGCAAATGTCAATGCACGCGGTACAAGATCCACAATGACTTTTTGATGTTGATTCATCAATAGGAAGAGGCAAATCCGTGTAAATTTCACCGAGAAAAAACCATGATCCAGCTTTCGAATTAATGAGATTAGTATGCTTGCCAATCCAACCTAATCCTGCTTTTTCTGCCAAGGATTTTTCTAAAACGGGTGCGCTATCGGTAAATGCGCGATAGCCAAATTTGCCGATTTTTTGTTGAATTTTTTGTGCGAGCTGTTCCAATTTTTTTCGCATCAAACGATGATAATCACGCCCCAAAGCATAGCGAGAGATATAAGCTTTGCTTGGATTATTGAGCACGGCAATCATTTCAGTATCGGGTGGGAGATAATCAAGACGTGCGGAAACAATGCGTAGAGTTTCCGGAATTAATTCACTGGGACGCGTGCGTTTGGTCCCATGTTTTTCCATAAAATACATTTCGCCATGAAAATTTTTTGCAAGCCATTCATGAAAACGCGGCTCATATAACGAGAGATCGGTATCAGTGATGCCAATTTGTTGGAAGCCTAATTCAATGCCCCATTGTTTAATTTGTTCGGCAGAAAGATTTGACATGCTCAAGATTTTCTTATTAAGATCGAACCAAATTATAGAAAATTTTTCTCTTATGCGCCAAATAAACTTGAATAACATCGTTTCGAATATTCTCGCACCGCAAGGAACATTTCCTGTATCTGCTTATTTTTATTTCTATTTTGCCTGCGCAGGCAGGTAACTTATCTTTTCTCACCATCCAAAATTTAGCTAGAAAAAAGACTCAAATCAGGTATGTTATCACTCATTGAATTGGGAGGATTTATGGATTTCAAATTAATAGGAAGTATTTTATTAATCGTTGGCACCTCAATTGGTGCGGGAATGTTAGCGTTGCCAATTGCAACGGCTCAACTTGGTTTTATGGGCTCATTGATTTTGCTGTTTGCTTGCTGGTTTATCATGACAGCTGGTGCTTTTACGATTCTCGAAGTGAATTTGTGGATGCCGCAAAATAGCAATCTTATCACCATGGCGCGTGCGACGATTGGTCCTTTCGGGCAATTAGTGGCGTGGATCACCTTCTTGTTACTACTGTATTCTTTGTTGTGTGCTTATATTGCTGGTGGCAGCGATTTATTTCATAACTTGTTACAAAGCGCGGGCATTCCTATCACACCTTGGCTTGCTGCTATTATTTTTACTTGTCTTTTTGGCGCGGTTGTTTATCTCGGTATTCGTAGTGTTGATTATGTTAATCGTGGTTTGATGACAATAAAACTAGGTGCGTATGTTTTATTGATAGCATTACTCATGCCCTTTATTTCATTTGAAAACATTACAGCAGGTGATTTTAAATATATCTCATCAACGACTGCTATTATGGTGACTATCACCTCATTTGGTTACGCGGCTATTGTGCCGAGTTTGAGAATTTACTTTGCTGGTGATGTTAAAAAATTGAAACTTGCTATTTTAATTGGCAGCCTTGTTCCGCTTATTTGTTATATTGCATGGGATGCGGTGATTATGGGTGTGATTCCACTTGAGGGAACAAAAGGCTTAGTTTCTATTTTGCAATCAAAAAATTCCACCAGTGATTTGGTCAATACATTAAGTAATACCATGTCAAATCATGCTGTTACGTTTTTTGCAAAATTATTCACATCCATTTGTGTTGTGACATCATTTCTTGGCGTTTCTTTGTGTCTCGCAGACTTTCTTTCAGACGGTTTGCAACGAGAAAAAGCAGGAATATCAAATGTATTTATCCATGCACTGGTATTTATTCCACCGCTCACCATCGTGCTTTTTTATCCGAGTATTTTTGTAACGGCGTTGGAATATGCAGGTATATATTGCGTCATCTTATTAATTTTATTACCAGCTTGGATGGCATGGCGTGGTCGATATCATCGTCATTTCACGCAAGGATTCAGAGTGCCGGGTGGGAAAATAATACCAGCGTTTCTGATCCTTACTTCCATTGGATTAATTTTTAAAGCGGTATTGAATTGATGGGATCCTGAGGGGTTTTCGTTATCCTGTGAGCTGCGTAAACGCGGAGAATCTTAAAAAGAGCTTAACGCATTCAAGAGTAATCTTAGCATTGTCTTAACAAGTTTTGACAATGCGTTGGTATTTTAATACTATCGAGTGATGATAAAAAAAATACAGATCTTCCAAATACTACATTCACCGATTGCGTGCTTTCTAAGCCTCGCAAGCTATTCTTGCTCGTATGATGCTGCCAGGCATGGGCAGCTAATTTGATATTTTTCATCAAAGCATTACAAATCTCTCCGAAGGACAGGTAAGATAATCTAAGAACAAAAGGTTGGTATTTTTAAAGAGGTTGGTATGAATTCAAAACTGATTGGTGGGATTTTATTAATCATTGGAACAACAATAGGTGCCGGTATTTTGGCTTTACCTGTCGCAACCGCGCAATTAGGTTTTTGGGGATCGCTAATATTGCTTGTTACTAGCTGGATGATTATGACCACTTGTGCATTTTTATTTTTAGAAGTGAATTTATGGTTGCCGCCCAATACCAATTTAATTTCCATGGCAGGTGCAACATTAGGACGAGGCGGTCAAGTCATTGCTTGGCTTGCTTATTTATTACTACTTTACTCCATTTTGTCAGCCTACATTGCAGGTGGTGGTGATTTATTTCATTATGTTTTAAAAACCAGTGGGATTGATATTCCCCTCAAAATTTCTTCTCTTATTTTTACAGTATTATTTGGTGTCGTCGTTTATTTAGGAATACGAGCCGTTGATTATGTTAATCGTGGATTAATGTTTGGAAAAATGAGTGCTTTTATTTTATTGGTTTTGATGATCATTCCATTTATCTCAATGCAAAATTTGGGTAGCGGTGAATTTAAAAATATTGTGTCGCCAACGAGTATTACCGTGACTATTGTTGCCTTTACTTGTGCAATGATTATTCCCAGCTTGCGAACTTATTTTAATGGTGATGTAAAAATGTTACGTAAAGCGATTTTAATTGGCACGCTTATTCCATTAATTTGTTACATCGCTTGGGACATGGTGATCATGGGTGTGATTCCTCTGGAAGGAAATCCTGGATTAAAGCAAATACTGCATTCTTCCAGCACCAACAGCGACTTAGTCGCAGCATTAACTTCATTATTGCAAAAAGATACGGTGACCATGTTAGCTAAGTTTTTCACATCCATATGCATGGCAACTTCATTTTTAAGTATCTCATTGAGTTTATCTGATTTCTTATCAGATGGTTTTAGTGTCAATAAAAAAGGAGTTGGTAATTTATTCATTTATGGAGCAACATTTCTGCCGCCAATTGTTGCTGTTACCTTTTTTCCAGATGCATTTATTCGCGGATTAAATTATGCAGGTATTAGCTGCTTTATTTTAATGATGTTATTACCACCATTAATGGTATGGAGTGGCCGCTATTATCGTGATCTGGTGACTGCTGAGGGCTCTCAATATCAAGTGGGCGGCGGCAAATTATTGCTAGCTACGATAGTGATTTTTTCTATCATCATGATTGGTTTTGCTTTGCGTGGCGTTATTTAATCTGAGAAAAGATAGGGACACTGACATTAAGTTAAGAATATTTCTGTCATGCCAGCATGCTTTTAGCTGGCATCCCAGAGTGTTCGAGACTGGATG
>CAZKUQ010000037.1:0-15577 GCA_964555965.1 uncultured Coxiellaceae bacterium | reverse complement strand
AATTTGAAACTCTCTCCGATCTCACCAACACTGAAAACTCCATGCCATCTACCATCGACACCCAATCTCTCACAGAAAACGCCAACAACTACATCGACAATGACAACAAGATAAAAATTCTTCTTCATTCCACCAATCCACTGGCGATCCCATCACAAATCCCATAGAATATTTCGACTTTATGCGGGTGTAGTTCAATGGTAGAACGGGAGCTTCCCAAGCTCTTAGTGTGGGTTCGATTCCCATCACCCGCTCAATTTTATAAGGAGATAAAGATGAGGTATTTTATAGGCTGTCTGATGTTTTGCTTGTTAACGATGAACACCTACGCCACCACTAATGATACCGCTATTAAAATTAATTGGGGTTACAAAGGCCATATCAGTCCAGCACATTGGGGAGCGCTCAATCCTAGTTTTGCATTATGTGCAAACGGAAAAATGCAATCGCCTATTAATATTTCTAAAAAAGTTAAAAAACAAAATGATCAACTGATGATTCAATATCAAACAATGTTACCTTATATTCTCGACAATGGCGCCACTAAGTTAACTTTAGGTAATGAACAAATAGTAGTGAATACTGGCCATGGTATCCAAATTAATTATCACGGTGACGATGAAAAAGAATCGATTATTTTTGCTGATCGCAAATATCATCTGGTGCAATTTCACTTCCATACACCTAGTGAAAATGAATGGCATGGCCGCGCATTTCCTTTAGAAATCCACTTTGTTAATCAAAGTGATGATGGAAAAATAGCGGTGATAGGCGTGTTTGCTCGTGCAGGCGGTACCAATGAAATAATAGAAAATATCATTCAGCATTTGCCCACCGAAGAAAAAAAGGAAATAGCAATTTTAGATCATCAAATTAATCCAGCACAATTATTACCAATAGACAAAGATTATTATCATTTTATAGGGTCATTGACAACGCCGCCGTGCACCGAAGGTGTGCAGTGGATAGTGATGCAAGATACGATCACTGCATCGCCTGCGCAAATTCTACAATTACGTCAAGCAACCGGCGGAGTGAATGCAAGGCCAGTTCAACCTCTTAATCGTCGAAAAATTTTCTTTTCAGAAGGAACTAAATAATGAAGTGGCTACGGATATTATTTTCGCTTGTGCTTTTGTTGATTATTGTTGCGGCCGTTGCAATAGGCGGTCTCATGTATTTTGTCGACCCAAATAAATTGCGTCCGATGATTGTTGAGCGCGTCATGCAACAAACTGGCTATCAATTAGCTATATATGGAAAACTATCTTGGTCTTTTTATCCAAACATTGGTATTCAAGTTGAACGAATGACGCTTGCAGCGCCATCACAACCAGATCCATTTCTTGATTTACGCGGTGTGACGATTGCGAGCAAATTCTCGGAATTAATTCGTGGTAATAAAGAGTTAAAAGGTGATTTGCGTATTGCTGATGTGCGTTTTGCTAATATGCGTGCACAAAATGCAAGTGTTGAATTGCACTGGCAGAATAATGTATTGACGATGGAGCCAATAACAGCTTCTTTATATCAAGGGTCACTAAGAGGTGTTGCACACGGAACAAACCTAATGGATATACCGCATTGGGACTGGAGTGTGGCATTAGATAATGTCGCATTGCAGCCATTGTTGAAAGATGCAAATCGTGGCGAAACAAAATTAACGATTACCGGAATTGGCCAAGTAAAAGTAGCAGGAAATACAAAAGGCACCAGTCGAGAACAAATCATTAATAATTTTAATGGTGTTAGCGTATTTAATTTGCAAAATGGTAGTGTCAGTGGTCTAGACCTTAATTATCTGGTGCAAACAGCAGATGCATTCATCAATCGGCAAGAAGTGTCACAGCCAAAAAATATTGATCGAACAGATTTTTCTAGCTTAACTGGTTCAGTTGATATTAAAGATGGTGTGGCTAGTACCAATAATTTATTACTTAATTCATCTTCATTTGTTACAAGAGGACAAGGTAACTTTCATTTGCTTGAGCAGTCGATTGATTTGTCATTACAAGTAGAGCCACAACAAAATATTAAAACGAAATGGGAGATACCAGTCATTATTTCTGGCGATATTCGCCACCCAGATGTGAAAGTAGATACATTGGAATTACGCAAATATGTGATGAGAGAAGAATTAGGAAAAGTAAAAGAAAAAGTACAAGATGAAATTAAAAAAGTGCCAGGCAAAGCAGGTGAAATTTTGCAGAATTTGTTGGGGAATTGACGATGTTTTAAAAGTCGTCATTCCCGCGAAAGCGGGAATCTCTTTGATGGATCCCCGCCTTCGCGGAGATGACAAGTTCTTCGCCGGAATAATGTAAGGTTTCGTTGAGTAACCTAAGAGAAGGTATCTATTGCGAATCATCACAGCAAATTTAAACGGTATACGATCAGCAGCACGGAAAGGTTTTTTTGCTTGGTTGCAACAACAGCAAGCAGATGTTGTTTGCGTGCAAGAATTAAAAGCACAAGAAAATGATTTATCTGATCCGTTATTTTATCCAGCAGGTTATCATGCTTATTTTCATTTCGCTGAAAAAAAAGGATATAGCGGCGTTGAAATTTATTCACGACAACAACCAAATAATGTCATAACCGGACTAGGTTTTGAAACAGCAGATCAAGAAGGCAGATATGTTGCCATTGATTTGGGCGGATTATGGATTGCCTCACTTTACATGCCATCAGGCACATCAGGTGAAGATAGACAAACTGTTAAATATGATTTTCTTGGTCGCTACGAAAAATACCTTTGTTCACTTGATACAAAAAAATCCGATTATATTATTTGCGGTGATTACAACATTGCACATCAAAATATTGATTTAAAAAATTGGCGGTCAAATCAAAAAAATTCTGGATTTTTGCCAGAAGAGCGCGCATGGATGGATAAATTATTTGGTGAGCTTGGTTTTATTGATGCATTTCGCGAAGTGAATCAAGAATCAGAACAATATACTTGGTGGTCGAACCGCGGGCAGGCATGGGCTAAAAATGTTGGATGGAGAATTGACTATCAAGTGCTATCGTCTAAGCTTAAGCCTACAGTAAAATCAGCCCATATTTACAAGAAAGAGCGGTTTTCTGATCATGCACCGCTGACAATTGAATATGATATGATGCTTTAATTTCCTTTTAAGGGTTCCTTAAGTCAAAGTTCATAAACTTAAATTATGGATTGATATTGATGAGGTTCTGCCGAAATGGATATAGAAAACTTACCGACAATTTATCTGGTTGCCGAGGGTCCAGAAGGCCTCGCTACCATTCTTGACGACTTTCTTGAGCAGTCAAAAGATCCTGCATTTGCTGCTTCAGAGCATTTTATTTTATATCAATTAGGCAGCCAAAAATCCTTAATCAAAGTTGATACAAGCAAAATGCCATTTCATTTTCGTTACCATGATTTATTAGGCAGGCCAGCAACTAATGCAGTGAAAGAAACAATAGCTCAATTTCTATGGGAAAAATGCGGCGAAAAAGAGCGTTTTAGGTATGAATATCCAGGGGAGGATGACTAATGACAGCAACCCCAAGCAAGAAATGGAAAAATGAAACATTTCCTGAGTTCTTCAAAGATGATTTTACCGACAAATTAAGAAACGCATTAATTAGCCAAACCGAATTTGGCGGTCCGCTTCCGGAGGAAGCAGCCGGAATTATCACGCAAAATATGAGTACATTTTTCACTAGACCGAATGTTTCTCCAATCGCATCTACTCAATCGTTAACGAATTCACCAAGCAAAACATGGGAAGAAGATGAGGATCATAAGAAAAAACTCTAAAAAAACAAAATATTAGGATTTTCTGAGAGCGTTTATCTAACTGTGTCACGAGTATTGTCATCCCCGCGAAGGCGGGGATCCATCGCAATGATTCCCGCTTTCGCGGGAATGACACAGTTGTATATACACTCTCGATTTTCTTGGCTATTCATTTACTTCCTATTCTAACTGCTACAAATAGCTGTCTATTTAATGGTAATTTAATCAATAGCTGGTATGATTATAATCAGAAAATCTTTGTTTTTAACGAGTAGAAAATGTCATTATCAGCGGAACAAAAGCGACGTAACGATGAAGAGCTGTACTTGCTCGAGATTGAGCTGCTTGCCTTATATAAAGGCGAACAATACGTCCAGCGGCAGATTAATAAAATACTGCCAGATATTAAAGCTTTTTTGGATGAGCAAGAAATAATTGTGAGCATTGATGCAGGCAAAAAAACCTTAATGCAATTAATTGAAAAACAAATTTTCCTTCAAGAAGATCAACTCTTATTCCAAGAAAAATTACTTACCTGGGCACAAGAATATAAAGAGCTAGAAAAACAATCGACTGTTGAAATGCGTCAATTAGCACGTCAAGAATCACGCGGGATCATACAAAATTTAATGGAAGGCCGAAGTGTTGATGAGATATGGGGAACCGATCACGATCTTCGCATTGTGTTGCAAAACGAAATTAGAAACCCATCGGAAGTAAAAAAATCAGGCACGCATATTTTGTCGCCAGTGAGTATTGTTGCCGGTATTCATGCAAGTGAAGAAGAAAGACAACAGCCACAAACGTATCTTAAAAATGTGATTACTGATGCAATCAAATCTGCACCAAATGCAAATTTAAATTTATTAGTGCCAGTGAATAGCGGACAACATCACTGGATGTTAGTGGAAGCAAAAATAGAAAAGGGTGAAGTGAAACAAGCAACATTAATTGATTCATCACATAATGCAGCTTTGCAAGATACACCAGCATTTAAAAATGTTGAAAAAGCAATCATTGAAATTACTCCTACTGCAAAAGTTAATGCAACGGCAACGGGTGTACAAAACAATGGTTCTAGTTGCATGGATTACACAATACAAGCTGCATTACAAATTAAATATCCTAAAGAAAAAATAATTGATGCAGGATTAACTTCTATTCGTGACGCAAAAAATGCAGAAGAGTTGCGTGTAGCAGTGACAGATAAACTCATTGAAAATGTGCCGCAAATTACCGAGCAAAAAAAGAAAATAGAAGAACCAGCAAAAGAAATTTTTGCGAATCCACCAACACCAGAAAATTTAGAAAAAGAATTATTTCAGAAATTGGCAGCCGATGAAAAAGCGAGAGATTTACAAGTTAAATTCGATGCATTAATGGCAGAAAAATTAGATTTATTGTTTATTGCAAACTTAGATAATCCAAAAATCAACGAGAAAAATTTAGTTGATGAAGCAAGAAAAGCTGCATTTGAAGAAATGCGTAGAACGTTTAGTTTTTTCCAAATGCCGAAAAAGAAAACTGAAAAAGATAACCATATTGTAACGAAACATAAAAAAAATAATTAACTCATGTTACGCTATCATCATATTTCGTCTCTCCGCACAACATGGCGTGTTAGCATCTACTCTTCGATTCATGACACAGAGACGAAATACTTGGTTTGGAAAGAATGTCTATTAGCTGATCGTTTTCTTTTGAATATTAATTAACTGCTGAATCCCATCTTTTGCCAGCAAAATTAACTGATCCAATTCAGTTTGCGCAAACGTATTTTTTTCAGCCGTACCTTGAATTTCAATAAATCCGCCGTGTTCAGTCATGACTACATTCATGTCGGTATCAGCACTAGAATCTTCTGCATAATCTAAATCCAAAATAGGATGACCTTGATAAATGCCAACGGAAATAGATGCAACAAATTGTTGAAAAGGTTGAGCGGCCAGTGATTTTTTCTTGACAAGATGTGTAATAGCATCATGTAAGGCAACACAACCACCAGTAATAGAAGCAGTGCGTGTACCACCATCTGCTTGAATGACATCACAATCAACGACAATGGTATTTTCACCCAGTGCGTTCAAATCAACGGCTGCGCGTAGTGATCGCGCAATCAAGCGTTGAATTTCTTGTGTGCGGCCAGTTTGTTTGCCTTTAGCCGATTCGCGCTGCATTCTATCATGCGTTGAACGCGGCAACATGCCGTATTCGGCAGTTACCCAACCGCGGCCAGAATCTTTCAAAAATGGCGGCACACCTGGCACGATACTTGCTGTGCAAATCACTTTTGTATCACCAAATTCTACTAAGATAGAGCCTTCTGCATGTTTAGTGTAATTTCTAGTCAGACGTATTTTTCGCAATTCTTGATTAGCTCGTTTGCTGGGTCGCATAATATTTACTCGAATGAATTTTTTGTGAAGCGTATTATATGCAAAGCATAAGCGAGCTTGTAAAGTAAAAAACTGCCCTTATATAGTAGTAAATTCAAAAGAGGAGTGAGTTTCTTGACAGATATGCATGGCACTACAATCATCTCAGTCAGGCGCAATGGTCGCGTCGTTGTGGGCGGAGATGGTCAAGTGACGTTAGGTCACACAGTAATGAAAGCAAATGCGCGCAAAGTGCGTCGTTTGTATAACAATAAAATTTTAGCAGGATTTGCTGGCGGCACAGCCGATGCGTTTACTTTATTTGAGCGTTTTGAAGCCAAATTGGAAACACACCAAGGTAATTTAGTTCGCTCCGCAGTCGAATTAGCCAAAGATTGGCGCACCGATCGCATGTTGAGGCGCTTAGAAGCCATGTTAGTGGTGGCGGATGCAAAGGCTTCTTTAATTATTTCTGGAAATGGCGATGTGATTGAACCAGAAAATGGTTTAATTGCAATTGGTTCGGGCGGCTCTTATGCAAAATCTGCTGCATTGGCATTATTGGAAAATACAGAGTTAGATGCAGTGGTTATCACAGAAAAAGCATTGACTATTGCCGCTTCTGTTTGTATTTACACCAACAATAATTTTACGATCGAGGCGTTAGAATAATGTTAGCGACACAGCAAGTTGAGAATCATGATATGACTGAAATGAAATTAGTGAGTAAGCAAACACCCACTCCGAGTGAAATTGTTAGTGAATTAGATAAGCATATTATTGGCCAGGCAGAAGCAAAGCGAGCAGTTGCTGTTGCCCTTAGAAATCGTTGGCGCCGTATGCAATTGTCATCACCACTGCGTGATGAAATTATGCCAAAAAATATTTTGATGATAGGGCCTACCGGTGTAGGTAAAACAGAAATTGCGCGCCGCTTAGCAAAATTAGCTGATGCACCATTCATTAAAGTTGAAGCGACTAAGTTTACGGAAGTGGGTTATGTTGGCCGCGATGTGGAATCGATCATTCGCGATTTAACTGACATGGCCATCAAGATGATGCGTGAAAAGGAAATTGCTAAAGTGCGAACGTTTGCAGAAGAAGCAGCGGAAGAGCGAATTTTAAATGCATTATTACCACCAGCACGCGGTAGTTTTGTTGGCGAACCAAAAGAGCCGATTGAAGATACATCAGCACGCCAAATGTATAGACAAAAATTACGTGCAGGCGAATTGGATGATAAGGAAATTGAATTAGAAGTGAATATGTCAGCTTTTGGTGTGGAAATTATGGCGCCGCCAGGCATGGAAGAAATGACTAACCAATTGCAAAACATGTTCCAGAATTTGGGAACTGAACGCAAGAAAATGCGTAAATTAAAAATTGCTGATGCAAGAAAAATTTTGCGCGAAGAAGAAGCGACTAAATTAGTTGATGATGATGAAATCAAAGCACGCGCAATTGAAAGCGTTGAACAAAGCGGTATTGTATTTGTCGATGAAATCGACAAAATTGCAAAACGTTCTGAGTATGCTGGCGCTGATGTGTCGCGTGAAGGTGTGCAACGTGACTTATTGCCGCTGATCGAAGGTTCAACCATTTCAACCAAATTTGGTATGGTGCGTACTGACCATATTTTATTTATAGCATCTGGCGCATTTCATTTTGCTAAACCATCGGATCTCATTCCAGAATTGCAAGGCCGATTGCCAATTCGTGTTGAATTAAAATCATTATCCACAGATGATTTCGTGCGAATTTTAACGGAACCGCAAGCGTCATTAACCGAACAATATACAGCATTATTAGGCACAGAAGGCGTGAAAATTACATTCACTGCAGATGGTGTACGCCGCATTGCAGAAATTGCTTGGCATGTGAATGAACGTGTTGAAAATATTGGTGCGCGACGATTGCATACTGTGTTAGAACGATTGCTTGAAGAAGTTTCTTATTCTGCCACCGAAATGAAAAATCAAGAAGTTAACATTGATGCAGCTTATGTGGATTCTAAGCTGCAACATCTCATTAAAGATGAAGATTTATCTGGATATATTCTTTAAATTTCAGGAGCTAGCATGTCAAGAGAAGCTGGTAAACAAGCTGCAGCAGAAGCCGCATTGCAATTCATTGAACAAGATATGGTAATTGGTGTTGGCAGCGGTTCAACAGTGGAATATTTCATTAATGCTTTAGCTTCAGTGAAAGGAAAAATTGATGGTGCTGTTGCAAGTTCAGTTGCTACCGCTAATAAATTAAAAGCCTTATCTATTCCATTATTAGATCTCAATTCTGTTAGCGAATTACCACTTTACGTTGATGGTGCAGATGAAATTAATTCTGCTAAGCAAATGATTAAAGGCGGCGGCGGCGCATTAACCCGCGAAAAAATTATTGCAACCGTTGCGAAAAAATTTGTGTGCATTGTTGATGATAGTAAATATGTGGATTTGTTAGGCCAATTTCCTGTTGCTGTTGAAGTAGTGCCGATGGCTCGTGGCTATGTTGCGCGTCAAATTGTACAGCTTGGCGGTGATCCTGTTTATCGCGAAGGGTATGTCACGGATAATGGCAACATTATTTTAGATGTCTTTAATTTTAAATTGCTTGAGCCGCGTGTGATGGAAGAAAAATTAAAAAATATTGTTGGTGTGGTTGAAAACGGCATTTTTGCTAAGCGCACAGCAGATGTGTTGTTGCTTGGTGCTGAAAATGGCGTGAAATCGCTGTAGTTTTTATTATGATATAGTATTGTAGGTGAATGTATTGAGACTCGTCTTCATTATAATTTTTGTTTTATTTTCGATAAATTATGCGCAGTCAGCTGATGTCTTATTTCTTGCAAAAAAGGATATTGATAAAATTCAATATCAGGCACAAGTGAATCAGTTAATAAAACAAATGGATTCTCAGTCGATAGCGCACTCTCTCGAATCATTAACTCATTTTCCTGATCGTTCTGCTAATACGACATATGGTATGGAAGCTGCATACTGGATTAAGTCTCAAATAGAAATCATGATCAAAGAAAGCGGCCGTCAAGATGTTAGTATTTTTTTGGTGACAACAAAAAATGTAAAACAATCTTCTATTGTTGTTAAAGTTGGTCATTCTATTGAACCAGGTATTGTCATTGGCGCACATGTTGATACCTATAAAAAATATGATCCCGAAACGTCTAAAGAAATGTGTAAGGATATGCAAGATCCAAAAATAAAAAAATTATGTGAAGATACTTTGTCTGGTAATAAACCAGGCGCAGACGATGATGGTTCAGGATCTTCTGTTACATTGGAAGTTGCACGTATGCTTATTAATAGCGGGATGCAATTTAAAAAACCGATTTATTTGATATGGTATGCAGATGAAGAGGATGGCATGCTTGGGTCGCAAAGTGTGGTAGAAGATTTTCAAAAAAGAAATATTCCGATTAAAGCTGTCATGCAATTGGACCAAGTTGGTTTTTCTTATCACAACGATTCTACCATTTGGTTAGTCGATAATTATGTTGATACAAATTTAACAGCTTATATTGCTGACTTAATTCGTGAATATATCCAACAGCCAATTAAATATACTTCTTGTCGAGGACCTTGTAGTGATCATGTTTCGTGGAATGCACAAGGTATTCCTGTTGTTTTTCCATTTGAATCAGAAATGGCTTTAGGTCGCGGCAATCCCTATGTTCATTCTCCTTTGGATACAATAGATAAATTATCTTTAGCACATATGGCTGATTTTGCAAAACTTGCGATTGCTTTTGCAGTTGAGTTAGCAGAACCAGTGAATGCTTCACATAAATAAATCGCTCATGATACTGCGTAGTAAATCATTTGCACCACATTGCCGTCAGGATCAGCACAATAAAAACTACGTGTGCCGTCACGATGATCTTTTGGTGCTTTCATGATCGTGACTTGATTAGCGAGCAAATATTCATGCCAGGCATCCACATCTGCACGTTCACTTAAAAAAAATCCGATATGATCAAGATGCTGATGTTTTGCTGGCTCAAAATCATGAGGGGCGCGGTGCAAAGCAAGATTATCGCTACCAGAAGAAAAATAATAATTATCAGCATCCGGTTGCCAAACTAAATTCATGCCTAGCAGGTCACGATAAAATGCCACGCATTTCTCCAGATTTTTTGCATAAAGTGCCACATGACGAAGGCCAGAATGAGGGTTGGGCTTTTGCATAATTATCCTATATTTTTTAAAATATCGCGCATTTTTTTAATCACCTGCGCATAATCTTTTTCATCATAGATCGCAGAACCAGCAATAAGCATATCCGCGCCTGCAGAAGCAATATCAGCTAGATTATCCATTTTTACACCGCCATCTACCGCAATCAAAATAGGATGATTTGATTCACGAACACGCTCGCGCAGTTGACGAATTTTTTCTAGTGCAGCAGGAATGAATTTTTGTCCGCCAAATCCAGGATTTACAGACATGATTAATACCAAATCTAATTTGTCCATCACGTGGTCAAGACAAGAAAGTGTGGTAGAAGGATTTAACGCTAAACCGGCTTTACAGCCAAGCTCACGAATGAGGGTTAAGCTGCGGTGCACATGATGTGTTGCTTCTGGATGAATAGTAATGTTTGTTGCGCCCGTTTTAGCAAACTCTTCAATCAAACGGTCCACAGGTGTCACCATCAAATGCACATCGATGGGTGCCGTAATACCATATTTTCTAAGTGATGAACAGACTAATGGTCCAATAGTTAAATTGGGCACATAATGATTATCCATCACATCTAAATGCAGCATGTCAGCACCAGCTACTAACACAGCTTGCGCTTCTTCACCGAGTCTAGCGAAATCAGCTGATAAAAGTGACGGTGCAATAAAATACGATTTCATTGATTACTCCAAAGGCGTGTGTTTTGATAGATCATAACACATTCTCTGCATGATTTGATTATGCTAGGATTTAGATTTTTTTACCGTCAATGAGATGAAATATGAAACAAAAATCTAGCCGCCATTATAATGTCAGTACAAAGATATTAATATTTGCGCTGAGTTTATTTTTATTTACCTATGGGGTGCAAGCTCAAGAAGTCATTGGATTTGATTCGCGATTTTTTTTATTCATGCGTGAAATGTGGCTGCGAGGATTAAGTTTTTTTCCAACCACTTATTTTTCGCCTTATCCTGATTACCCTGCTGCTGCCATTTGGCTCATGTATTTTTCCGGATTTATTTTTGGCGGAATTAATAAATTATCAGCGATATTTCCTAGTGCAGTTGCTGCCGCACTAACAGTTGTGATGACTTATCAAATTGGCGCATTACAAAATAAACTATATGGATTTTGCGCGATATTATTTTTATTTCTGACCTATACTTTTCTAAAAAGTGCGCGCACGATCTCGTTGGACATGTACCCAACCTTGATTGCCGCAAGTTGTTTTTATCTCATTTATTCAGCGGATTTATTGCAAAAACCATCGCGAATCAAATGGATTGTTCCATTATTGGTGATAGCATTTTGTTTTCGCGGGCCAATTGGTTTGGTGATACCAACAGGTGTTGTGTGTACTTATTATTTATTGCACGGGCAGTGGAAAAAATTTTTCCAAATAGGATTAACTGCATTTATTTTATTATTGATTTGCACAGCAGGATTGCTCGCACTTGCCTATCACGTGGGCGGCAATACTTTCATGCAAGATGTGTTACGTATGCAAGTGGCTGGCCGAATTGATAATTATTATCGGCCTTTTTATTTTTATTTCACCGATAGTTTGATTAATTATGCAATCGCTTTTCCAATAGCAGTAATCATGATGGCAATGATCATGATCAGTAAGAAAAAATTACTTGAATGGAAATTTTTATTGTCATGTATGGGCTGGATTTTAGTGATTTTAATTGGGATGAGCATTCCTGGCGATAAAAAAGTTCGCTATATTTTACCCATCGCGCCAGCACTTTCTTTGCTGGCAGCTTATCCTTTTTTTGCAGCAGACAATCAGAAATTTTTGGTAATTTTTTCCCGCATTTTACAAAAATTTTTCTTGTTTTTTCCCGCGATTTTTTTATTGTTAACGGTCGCGGCATACTATTATTTACCACAAAAATTACCGAATTTTTCGTTAAATTATGCAGCATTGAGTGCGATTTTTTTGTCGCTGCAAGCAATTAATTTATGGGATTTTTATGCCAAGCGAACGCATTTTTTGCGCCAAATTTTTTGTGCGGCGGTTAGTTTTTATGTGGCAACGATTGCTATTTTTGAGCCCATCGAGTTGCATATTGAACGCGGAAAAAAGTTTGTGATGTATGTCGAAAACTTGCGAAATCAAGCTCATACACAATTAGTTTTTTATAAAGAAAATCCGGATGGTTTACCAATTAAATATCGAATGAATATGCCAATATTAGTGCGACCAGTGTTTATTGATAATGAAAGTAGCTTAAAAAATTACACAGGCAGAGCGTTTATCGTGGCAGGCCAAGCGTCATTTGATGCGTTGTCTCCGGAAACACGCGCACGTTTTCACGTGATTATGAGCGGTCGCTTGGGGCATGTGCCAGTCGTTGTTTTTACGCAAAACATTACTGATAAAGCACGGTGGTATCAGTTATGGCAAAAATAGACTTCATTTCTAACAAATTTAAATCTCAATCATCTCAAAATCGTCTTTCACCGCGCCGCATTCTGGGCACTGCCAAGCGGGAGGAATATCATCCCAGCGGGTGCCGGGCGCGATCCCATCTTGCGGCCAGCCTTTTTCTTCATCATAAATAAAGCCGCATAATAAGCACATGTAACGTTTGTATGGCATTGATTTAGCACTCTTTTTTGTGGGTTCAACTTAAAGATTTTTGCATATGATCTATAATTATGATGTGTATGATGATGCAAAAAATGGAGCTTATTATAATGTCATTCAATCGAGATAGCTATAAATATCCTAATAAAGAAAGCTTGAGCAGCTTTCCTGGGCTTAGCGCGGCTGTGGCTGCTCGAGAAAGAATGCAGCGTATATGTGATGAGACTGGTGTCACGTGGCTGCATCGATTTCGACAAAATGACATGATTGAAAGATTCAAGATGAAATTTACCGGTGGTGCAAGAGGTCAAAATGGGCATTGTCAAACATTGACAACAGTATATATGCATTTTCGAGACTTGCTTCGAGGTGAGCCGACATTAGCAAGAAAATTATTTAAATATTGGTGTTTTATGAATGAGGAAAAACTGACACAAGCTATTTCACCAATCATGATAAATGAGGAAGAAATAAAAAAATTCATTGAAACATACTATAAAGAAGGCGGTAGTCGAAATTTAATTACGGTAACAGCTAAATTTTGGAATGAAGATAAGATAAGACTTAATCAGGTTCGTCGAATGGATGTGCCGCCGCTTCTTTCGATTTATATAAAAGAAAATTTATTTTCTCCTGAATTTTCAACCGGCAGTAGATTTAAAGATAATGATTATGCTGGTGCATATGATTTACTATTTATGCGTGAATACAATCCAACTTATGCTCTCAATTCAAGTGCGCGATATCATGTAGAAAATACGCAAGATATGGCAGAAGGATTGGTTCAGCAGTTGTTTGAAATGAATCAATCTCGAAACGATTTACGTGTTCAAATTAATTTGACATCGCCAACGGCAGGTGATCATGCAATTGCCTTTGTTCACTTGGCAGATGATCCAGATCATATCGAATTTTTTGATGCAAACCGAGGTGTTTTTCTTTTACCAATTCATAAACCAGATGAATCGAAGATATTTTTTCAAAAATATCTTGATGATATATATTCACATTGCAATTTTAATCAGATGCAAGTGGAGAAATTTGTCTCTAATCCCAATAACCCTGCTTTAAATATCCGACCGATTAAACGTCAACGCGAAGAAGAGGTTTCTTTAACTTTTGCAAAGGTTTCAAAAATGACATAACCGTTCTTTTTTCATCGCAAATCCAGTAAAATCTCGCTAATTTTAACAAAACTCAGGTTTGATCATGACAAACTCAACTCGTTTATTTCAATTAGCTCAACAAGTTATTCCAGGCGGGGTGAATTCACCGGTCCGTGCATTTCGCGGTGTGGGCGGTGATCCATTGTTTATTAAAAGCGCGCATGGTGCTTATGTGACTGATGCTGATGGAAAAGAATATGTAGATTACGTTGGCTCATGGGGCCCGATGATTTTAGGCCATACTCATCCACAGGTGATGGAAAAAGTCATTGAAACATTGCAACAAGGGTTTAGTTTTGGTGCACCGACTGAAATAGAAGTAACGCTTGCGCAAAAAGTTCGCGATATCATGCCATCGATGGAAATGATGCGTTTTGTGAGTTCTGGCACAGAAGCCACGATGAGCGCCATTCGTCTTGCACGTGGTTTTACCAAACGCGATAAAATCATTAAATTTGCAGGTTGTTATCATGGCCATGCTGATTGTTTGTTAGTCGCAGCGGGATCAGGTGTGTTAACACTAGGGATACCAAGTTCAGCTGGTGTACCAGAAAGCACAGTCGAGCACACATTGATAGCAGAATTTAATCATCTCGATCAAGTCGAAAAATTATTTGAAATGTATGGCGATGATATTGCCTGCATCATTGTTGAGCCGGTTGCTGGCAACATGAATTGTGTACCGCCTATGCCAGGATTTTTGCAAGGCTTACGCGCACTTTGTGATCAATACGGAGCGGTATTAATTTTAGATGAAGTGATGACAGGTTTTCGTGTGGCTCTCGGTGGTGCGCAAGCGTATTATCAAGTGAAACCAGATCTCACGACCTTAGGCAAAGTGGTGGGCGGCGGGTTTCCAGTAGGCGCGTTTGGCGGCCGTGCCGATATTATGCATTCTATCGCGCCACTTGGTTCGGTTTATCAAGCAGGTACGTTGTCTGGTAATCCGATTGCCATGTCAGCAGGATTAGCCACATTAAACCTCATTACAGCTGATCCCAATTTTCATCCCAATTTAACTGCGACGACAAAAAAATTAATGGATGGATTAAAAGCATGTGCTGATAAAGCATCTGTGCCACTACACACGGTTGCCGTTGGAGGTATGTTTGGGTTTTTCTTTACTGATGCGGCAGTTGTTCAATCTGAGGCAGATGCAAAACGTTGTGATGTGGCTGCTTTCAAAAAATTTTTCCATGGCATGTTGTCTCAAGGAGTTTATTTTGCACCATCTGCATTTGAAGCAGGGTTTGTTTCTGCAGCACATGGTGATAAAGAAATTCAACTTACCCTTCAAGCAGCAGAAAAAATCTTGTTAAGAATTTCTTAAGACAGCGGTGATATTGTCGATAAGATAATATTAATAACGCGAATTTTGGTTAAGCAATTAAGCAAGACTGTTGTCATGCCAGCCGCGCGTTTTTGCGCGAGGTGGCATCCAGAGATCTAAAATAATGCTGAAATTAACCAAAAAG
>CAZKUQ010000036.1:0-15721 GCA_964555965.1 uncultured Coxiellaceae bacterium | reverse complement strand
AAAAAATATATATAAGTGAGGCTTTTTATGCGATTACGAACGAAAGTAGCCATTATCATATTCCTTACATGGGGTTTGATGCTAATTGGTATGTATATTAGTTCGCATAAAATTTTAATGAAAAGTTATCTAGATTTAGAACATCAACAAGCTGAAGAAAAACTAGATGGTTTAAGTAAAACGATTTATAGATTAGCAACGGAAGTAGAAGCATTTGTTAATGATACCGCTGTGTGGGATGACACTTATAATTTTATTGTCGATAAAAATCCGAAAACGGTTCAAGATTATATCGATGCAAACATTGCTGTCCCTGTATTTGCTGCATCAAATCTCGATATCATACTTTATTATGATTCTAAAGGTCAGCCTGTGTTTACTCGTGCAGTCAATGTTGATCGAACAAAAGAAGTACCTCTTCCAGAGAAATTATCCGACTATACAACACCGACTGGAAAATTAGTTTATCAACCAAATGTTCAAACAAAAATTAAAGGATTTATTTCTATACCTGATGGTATCTTTATTGTTGCCTCTCATCCAATATTTAAAACTGATTTCTCAGGCACTTCGCGTGGTGCATTTATTATGGCTAGACGATTTTCGGATGAAATATTGAAAAAGATAGCTGATTCAACACATCTTAATCTCTCAATGTTTCGAGTAGAAAGCATAAAAGGTAACCCATCTATTGAAGAAGCATATAATCAATTAATTAATAGCAATACCTCATTAATTATACCAAGTGAAAATGAGAATGACTTGTTTGGCTACCTCTTATTAAGAGATATTAACGAAAAACCAATTGCCATTTTTAGAGCAACGATGCCACGTCATGCCTATTTAGCAGGATTGTCTACGATAAAACATTTTAATTATATATTTATTATTTATGAAATAATTTTCATCTTGCTACTAACATATTTGTTACGAAATTTTGTTATTAATCGATTAGAAAATCTGAATAAGGATATTGTAAAAATCGGAACTGAAAATAAATTTTCTTTGCGGGTTAATGAAGAAGGCTCTGATGAATTGACATCTCTTGAAAAAGAGACAAATAAATTATTAAACACGATCAACGACTATAGTAACGAACAAGTTAATTTATTAAATCAAATATCAAACGAGTTAGATAAAACAAATAATTATTCTAAGAAAATTGAATCAGTAAAAAGTTTATTAAGCAACATAATTAATTTTATGCCTTCTATGTTTGTTATTATTGATGACAAATGTGCGATTGAACACATTAACACTGTTTCTGAAGCATTTCTTGGTAAATCTAATACAGATGTTCATGCTAAATCTTTATTTGAAATTTTTCCTTTTCTCAAAAGTTATCAAAAAAAAATTACGACGGCATTTATTGGAAATACGTCGGAAATAATTGAAAAAATTCCATATAAAATAGAAAATGAATTAATTTATTTTAAAGTGGTGATTTATCCGCTTGATAAAGTTGATAACATGTCCCGCTTAGCTATTCGAATTGATGATATAACCGATAATGTTAATTTAATGAATACGCTGCAAAAAAATGAAAAATTAGCTTCTGTTGGTGTGCTAACAGCAGGCATCGCGCACGAATTAAATAATCCTGTTAATTTTATTAAATCAACAGCATCTTCAATTAAACGAAATATTACTGATATAGGTAAATTAATTGCTAAATATGCTGACATTAAATCAGAAAATTATATTCAAGAAAAATTACATGAAATTGATGAACTTAAAAAATCGATTGATCTCGAATATACCATCGAGGAAACTAAAAAATTATTATCAGGTATCAATGAAGGAGCACGTCGAACAAGTACCATCACCAACGGCTTAAGAGCGTTTTCTAATATTGATGCTGATAAAATGACTAAATTTGATGTGAATAAATCTATCAGTACGACATTAACAATGTTAAGCGATAGAATTAAAGATAGGATAGATATTATTACTGAATATGGTGATATACCTGAAATTGATGGATTACCCAATAAATTAAATCAAGTTTTCATGAACATTATTTCAAACTCAATCGATGCTATAGCTAATAAAGGTGCAATTCAAATTATTACGGATAGAGATAATGGTAATGTGGTTATCACTATTAAAGATACAGGTATAGGAATTAGTGAAGAAAATCTGACAAAAATCTTTGAGCCATTTTTTACAACAAAAGAAGTTGGTAGCGGTATGGGTTTAGGGTTATCGATTTCTTTTGGTATCATTACTGAACATAAAGGCCAGATTGATGTAAAAAGTCAAGTCGGTCAAGGAACAGAAGTCACTATTACTCTGCCGATTCATCATGCTTAAAAAACTTATCCCCAGTTTCTGGGGATAAGTTGTGTAATAAGCTGTGTGTGCAACTGTATAAACCTTCTTTGAAAATTATCCAAATACTTGTCGCCAGCCAGAAACAGGATTTCCTTTGGGAGCTATCATACCTACCATGTTCAACTGTATCGATGTATCTGAGCTCACGCTTGTCCATGAGCTCCCATCCCAATGTATTGCTGTCCCGCTTGCTCCTACTGTCCACGCATCTTGGGAATTAATAATCTGAATGCCATATAAATTATTAGAGCCAGAAGAAGTAGCAGACCAACTAGAACCGTTATAACTTACAATAGTGCCACTATCCCCAACCGCAATACCAAAATCTGCCGTGCCACTTCCTGTTGAATCAAACATAGCTACTTCATTCAATTGTGTTGAAGTGGGAGATGAAAAAGAACTCCAAGCACTGCCATTCCATTTTAATATCGCCCCGCTCGCACCAACTGCCCAAGCTTCAGAGGATGAAACAACATATACACCAGTTAAATTCGATGATACTGGACTTGAATCTGCAGCCCAATTACTGCCATCGTATTTTAGTATCTGACCACTATTCCCTACTGCAAATCCAATATCACCCGTACCTGAGGCATTTGTATCAATGACATGCACAGAATTAATATCTTCTACAGATGAAGAATCCGCTGGAATGCTGGGTGAAGTCGATGGTGTTAAAAGGCTCCAAGCACTTCCATCATATTTTAATACCGTATAACGGTAATCACCGCTGCTACCACACCCCGGACGATATCTTGCTCCAACCGCCCAACCTTCATTAGATGAAACCATTGAGACACTATAAAGATTCTGACTGCTACAAGAACCTGCCAGCAAATTTTTCTTCCATGATTTGCCGTCCCAATGTAAGAATATGAATCCATTTGTCGCGCTATCACCAACCGCCCAACCATCAGCATATGACAACATGCTAATCCCATTTACATTTCCTCTATTATTGGCACCACCCACAGGCACTGAGCTGTCATCCCACGAATTTCCTGTGCTACCATTCCAGCGCGTGAACGTATAAAAGTTACCACTTTGATTACCAACTGCCCAGCCATCTTGCAATTGCACATCCCATTGTAATTCCCGTTGATAAGTAGGGGATGCTATCGATGGGATACCTGCTTGCGAATCCAGTGAACATTGATATTGTCCAACACCTGCGCCACTTGCATGACTAGAAGCTGTGGTGCCTACTCCGCGTACAACTCCAATAAATGTGTTTCCAGAAATACCTGCATAATCGATTGCTTCTCGATCAATCATGATTCTACCGGATGATGCAAAACCTGCTGAATTATCAACACTAATTGATGTCGTACTAGAATTGATAGCTGAACTTAATGTATCTTCAGCAGAAATTGGTGAATTATTTACAGTGGTTACCGTGAATGTTCCGCCATTGAGTGATGCATTAGTAGTTGAGCTATTCCCCGTTACTTGTTCGCAAGAAATACGAGAAGGTGTGCCGCTTAATGCAGGAATATTTAATAATCTTGTTACAATTTCAAGCCCAGATTCTGCGTTATAAAATGTTTTTAACCCTTGTTGTTGATAGACACTGATGGTGGCGCGGCCAGCGAAAGTATATGCAATCATCGATCCTAATACGCCCATAATCATGATAAAAATAACGGCGATTAATAAAAAATAGCCACGTTGTTTTATGCGAAAACTCATTACGCTATTCCTCGTAATCCTGCCAATGTTGAAAATGACAGCGACATTGTTCCTTGGGCAGCAGTGATGGCAATAGAGATATAACGTACGGATGAAGCAGTTGCAGTTGTTGAGCCATTTGCATCTAAATAACCAAATGTCAAACCTTGTATGCCACTTGCTAAAGTTTGACTATTTCGTAACAAGGTTGAACCACTTAATTGGAATTGAATACTATTTCCATTCACATCAGTAAAAACTAGATTGCTGGCAGAAATGGTAGAAATATCAGCAGCAGAACGGATAGTATGAATATCATTTACTATTCTTTCCAAAGCAATAAATCCTTGCCAATCTGCCTGAGAAATATTTTCAGAAGTAAGCAATGTTTTATAACCATTCAATAAAATGCTGCCTACAACAACACTAATAATACCCATCAATAAAATACTAAATACCAGCTCTATTAGTGTAAAACCATTTTGAAATCGGGGAAAAACAATCATGTTAGTAATCTCCGATTTGAACTGATAAGGTCGCATTCGCAAGGCCACTTACTGTAACAGTAATCGTTTTATAATTTGAATCACTATTCCAGGTCGTACAACTTATGCTATTACTAACTGAAAATCCTGAAGGTGCAGAACAGGCACTCGCTGCAGGTGTACTTGGGCAACTTAAACTTGAATAGCCATTTAATCTGCGTTGATCTAAGAACCATTCCATGCACTTTCGTGCTGTTTGTACGGCAACCCACTGATGATGCACAGTTGGTGTATTACGCAATGTTTGAGTTGCGCCCAGTAATATGACCGTCATTAATAGGCTCGTCACAATGACAAATACTAATAATTCAATATAAGTGAATCCTTGAATTTTCTTCACGATAAAACTCCATAACCAGTTTGAGGAGCAATAGATATCGTGCGAGTTTGACCGCCCAATGTAACAGGAATACCTGCTGTCGCAGACAATGCTGTGCCAGGAATAGAACTGTCAATATACGGAATCCCTTGCGAATTAAATGCGATTAGATTATTAGGAAGGTTGGACAGGGATCCAATAGTTACACCGTTTGTTAATGTTAATGTTGTACCACCTGATGGTAATACAATGGCTGAACCAGCTTCATTTGTAATAGCGTAAGAACTAGAAGATAACATTACCCATCGATATCGTTCACCAGTTGTTACACTAAGCGCCTGAACGTAACGAATGTCTTGCAGAATTCGACGTGCTTCCACGTCTAATCCTATAGCAGTTGATGTCCATAGTGGAACAACATTGATTGCTATAATGCCAAAAATCATCACAATAAAAATTAGCTCAATCAGTGTGAATCCATGAGCTGTAATAAATTGCTTATTTAACGAAATCCGTTTCATCGCATATTACATTATTCAGTGATAAAATAATATGTTACATTTGATAGGGATTATTGGATTCTGTCAATAAGATTGCTAGGGATAAGGCAATGGATGTTACTAAATATAAGGACTTCGCGCAGCAGATAATGGCAAAACTTATGCCTTATCTCGAAGAAAAACGGCCAGAATTAACAACCCATCGTTCTTGCATTCAATTTTCGCCTCGCAATATTGCATTTATACATCTTAATAAGCGAGAAGATGATGCCATTGAATTACTAGCAGCAGAAACATTCCAATATGATGATATTGGTAATTTACCGCTAATTTTATCTAGTTTTGTTGATGCACATCATCTAGCAAAAGTGCCTCTTTATTGGTTATTGTCTTTTGACGATTATCAACTATCTTTGTTAGACGCAATGCCTGTTCCGCAAAACGAATTACGAGATGCATTAACTTGGCGTTTAAAAAGTTTAATTTCTTATCCTATTGAAGAAGCTGTGATTGATTATTTTATGGTGCCAGCAAAAAAAACCGCACCTGAACATCCAATGATTGCTGCCATTACTGCAAAAAAAGATTTATTAAATAAATATATTGAAGTAATAAAAAAAAGTGGTTTATCTATCACAACTATTGATATTCCAGAATTAGCTTTACGAAATTTATCGGCGGTATATGAAAATGATGAAAAGAGTACGGCTTTTATTTATTTTGCCGGCAAATTTGTGATTCTTAATATCACTTGCCAAAAGATGCTCTATTTTACTCGCCGCATTGATCTTGTAGCTGAAAAAAATGAAAATAAATATGAAAAATTAAGTTTAGAAATTTTACGTTATTTTGATTATTTTCAAACTCAGTGGCGCCATACTATTCCCAGTCGAATATTTGTCGCATCCATCAGTGATGATGCAAATCAAATTGCCAAATCATTTTCTGAATATTTATTAGCGCCCGTCGAAACTTTTTCTCTAAAATCATTATTCCCAGATGAAAAAATAAGCCATTTAATCGAACAAAAATTTTTGTTAACTTTTGGATCTGCTTTAAAACAGGAAAAACAATATGTTCAGACAAGAAGTTAACCTATATCAAACATTTGAGGATCCTATTGCTCCTATTACTCCAATCACTTGGAAACAGATGTGGATAATAAATACGATTTTTTTATTTAGTTTAATCATCATCACTTTTTCTAATTATTGGCATATAAACACGCTTAAAAAGACAAAAATTGAATTATTAAAAAAAGTTCAAGAAACTCAAGCCGCTTTTTATAAAATTAAAAGCACTTACCCAAGTGTTTTTTTCTCACGTGATGTGGCGCAATCAATTGAAAAAATGGAACGCGAAATATTAGCTCGCGAGAAATTATTACAAAAAACAGCAAATCATGGTCTTTTTTCACAGCAATTAGAAGCATTTTCAACTGCTATTGTACCCAATGTTTGGTTAACAGAAATTACTCTTTCTAAAAGCGGCGATCATATTATTATAAAAGGACAAAGTCAAAGTGCTGCAGAAATGCAGCAATTCATCATGCATTTAACATCTGAAAAAATATTTTCAACTTATGCATTATCGGTAAAAACCATTGAAGATAATACTAAAACTGAAGCGAAAGGGGATTTATTATTTGAATTAAACTTAATAAGAAATTCAATATGACTAGTATTAAACAACTAAAAAGGTGGTACAACTTTAGAAGTGTGCGAGAAAAAATGCTGACGATTGGATTGATATGGGCATTTTTATATGCCGTATTTTACTTTACTTTCTTTAAACCATTAGATAAAGAATCAAGTGCACTGATGACCGATATCAATGAGGCGAAAAATCAGCTAACCGCATGGAGCGACCAAATTAATACTGTAAAAAAAATTGGTAATACACCTCTATATAAGCAATGGCTTATCAATGAAAAAAATTTCCAAATAAAGAAAAATGCTTATAAATCACTTTTGTCATCATCTATTCAATGGCAAAGTATTGTTAGATCCATTTTGTTATCTAGCAATAATGTTACTATCGAACAAATAAAAAATTTTCCTGAAAGTATTTACGTACCACCAGGCATGGTACAAACAACTACAAAGATTTATCAACAAAAAATGATGTTGGTAATATATAGCAATTATTTTGATACGATAAATTATATACGACATCTAGAAAAGATATTGCCTACCATTCATTGGGACAATCTAAATTATCAAGTTGTTCAATATCCAATGGCAAAAATTGAAATGGAGTTTTCGGTTTTATATGAAAAAAATAATAAAGACAATATCTAAAATCACACTACCATTTTTTATCTTCAATTGCTTATTTTTGATGGGATTAAATATGGCAATAGATCCGACTAAACCAGCAGATTTCGTAGCAAATCCTACTCTATCAAATAGCGCAATCTCGCTGAATTCACTAACGTTAAATGCTGTCATCATCTATCCTTCCTATAGAATTGCTTTAATTAATGGACAAATTCTAATGAATGGGGATCATATAGGTGAATATATCGTTACTAACATTGAATTAAATACGGTAGAATTAACGGGGCCTCAAGATAAAAAAATAATATTGAATTTAGTGACATCGATAAAGCAGAAAGTAAGTAAATAGTTTAATTAAGGATAGAAATTGGCATGGATTGGCAAATTGTTATAAAAAATATTATACGTTATAGATGGCTATTAGTAGCCATTAGCACATTATTTTTGTGGGGATGTCGTACTGTACACTCATCAACACCTACTTCTGCTGATCAAATTCAATCAACCATGCAACAAAGCATCAATACTGATCGAAGGTTATCTGCACCTTCACGACGCGCTCGGCATATTCCTGCTAATGTTAATGACGCACTTCTGCCACCTTTATCTCGTTATGTCAACCCGGCCAGAGAAACAGAGCCACGATTTGATGTATCCGCCAACAAGATCCCTGCTAAAGAATTCTTTATAGGATTAGTGGCCGGCACGCAATATAACATGGTAGTACATCCCAATATTAATGGAACGATCTCACTTAATTTAAAAAACGTGACACTGAAACAAACCATGGATGCGGTAAAAGATACATATGGTTATGAATATCATCGCACTTCATATGGTTATGAAGTATTACCAGCGCAGTTAGAAACTCAAATTTTTCGTATTAATTATCTCGATGTTCAGCGCACGGGACGTTCATATACACAATTAACAACTGGACAAGTAAGTAATGTCGGTACGATCAACGTAGGCGGAACAACAGGAACAACATCGCCCATTCCATCACCTCAAGGAGCACCTCAAGGCTTGGGTACCATTAGCAGTATTGAAACCAAATCTGAAATGCAATTTTGGAAAGATCTTGAAAAAACAATTTCAAACATTGTAGGAAAAGAAGAAGGACGTTCTGTCACAGTTAATGCTCAAGCAGGCGTTATTTCAGTGCGAGCATATCCATTTGAATTACGTAATGTGTCACATTTTGTTAATAGCTTGCAATCAAGTTTAAATCGTCAGGTTATCTTAGAAGCAAAAATATTAGAAATTTCGCTTGATGATGATTTCCAGGCAGGTATTGACTGGAGCGTTTTAGGAAATCCCGCTCTTATTGATCCTAACACAGGTTTACCAAATACCACTGGTGGTATGGGACAAGGTGGAACAAAAGTATTTGATGGCACTGATTTAAAACAAATGGATGGTGGTATTTTCGCTATTCGAGTTAACGGTAATTTTAAAGTTCTTATTAATTTGTTACAGGCGCAAGGTAATGTCCAAGTACTTTCAAGCCCACATATTTCAACAGTCAATAATCAAAAAGCGGTCATTAAAGTTGGACAAGATGAATTCTTTGTAACAGGTGTTTCTACTACCAACTCAGTCATTGGAACGACTACCTTACCATCACAAGATGTTTCATTAACACCTTTCTTTTCAGGTATAACCTTAGACGTTACGCCTGAAATCAGTAGTGATAATACGGTTGTTTTACATATTCACCCAAGTGTCAGTAAAGTCAAACAGCAAACAAAAATTATTGGATTAGGTACAAGTTCAGCAGGAACTGCAAATAACTTAACATTACCACTAGCCTTTAGCACTATTCGTGAGTCAGATAATATCGTGCGTGCGAAAAACGGTCAGGTCATTGTCATTGGTGGATTGATGGAAAATAACATGAGTGAAGTCATTGCTGGAACACCTTGGCTTAGCAAAATACCTTTTTTTGGCGCACTCTTTCGACGTACACAGCAAGAATCAAAGAAAACAGAACTTGTTATATTACTTAAACCAATTGTAGCTAATAACCAAGCGATGATTAATCGTCTTGAAAACGAACAAAAATCTTTCAAGATATTAAGGCGGCCATTCCATCAAGGTGGATTGAAAAAAGTTTTTGGGAATGAAGCTGAAGAAGCAACAAACTTTTAGGGATATATTATGTATCAAGAATTTTTCCAACTCGAAGCATTGCCATTTAGCTTAACTCCTAATACAAATTTTTTCTGCCAATTAAAAGGACATCAAGAAGCATTAAACATTTTAAAATTTTGTATTCGGGGTGGTGAAGGATTTATAAAAATCATTGGTGAGGTTGGTTCAGGAAAAACTTTATTATGCAGAAAGCTATTAGAAAGCTTAGGTAAGGAATATATAACTGCTTATATCCCCAATCCAGATCTTTCACCCATTGAACTTCGAAAAGCGGTTGCAAGAGAACTGGGACTTGATCCTAATCAATTGCATGATCAGCATGAATTATTAAATGCCCTCAATCAACATCTCATTCATTTACATAAAATAGGTAATAAAATTATTTTAATTATTGATGAGGCTCAAGCACTCAGCGACGAAAGTCTTGAAACAGTCCGATTACTCACTAATTTAGAAACAGAAAATTCTAAATTAATCCAAGTTGTTTTATTTGGGCAGCCTGAATTAGATGAACGATTAAATAAATCTCATTTGCGTCAACTTAAACAGCGTATCACCTTCTCTTATTCCCTGCCCTTACTCTCTCGTGATGATTTGGATACTTATCTCTATCACCGTCTTGCCGTCGCTGGTTATACACAGGGAACATTATTTACAAAAAAAGCTCGTAAAATTTTATATCATGCAAGCCAAGGTGTTCCTAGAGTAATAAATATCTTATCGCATAAAGCATTACTTGTTGCATATGGGAAAGGAGAAAAACAAATTGATCATAAATCAATGCGGTTAGCAATTAAGGACAGCAAAATAAAATATAGTAAAATGAGAATATTTATTTTTGGTATCAGTATTATATTGATAACAACGATCTTTTTACTTGCTCTTCTTTTTTATTTTTAATGGAATTTAAGATGAGCATCATTATTAACATGTTAAAGGACTTAGAAAAACGCGATACAACTAATCGCAATATGCCTGATATTGAAATATTGAAGCATAAAAATAAATCTTTTATTTCTACTCACAAACTAAGAATTTATATCATTACATTAAGTATCATCTTATTTATTTTATTAATTTCATTTTTACTGATTCATCAACCGAAAAAACAATTAAATGTATTGCCCAATGGGCTCAAAATTTCTAAGCAAATAAATATGCCAGTAAATGAAATAAAAAATGATGCAATGTGGCTGCAACCCGTACAAATTAATGGCGTTACGTTGCAAGTAAAAGATAACATTACTGAAGTGACTTTTCTTCTCAGCCATCCTGCGCTTTATCGCTTAATATCAGATGACTTGCAAAATCAAATTGGATTAATATTTGATAATGCTCAATTTCAAGCTGAATTACCGCCTGTTAATTATTTAAATACTGCTATACAACGTTTTTCTACAGAACATATTAAAAATGATACAAAATTCAGCTTTACTCTTATGCCTGGCGCTATTATAAAAAACGTCACATTAAATGAAGTAAATAATAGCGCTGAATTAAATATTGCTATTGAAATACCGATGACTGAATCATCCAATACATCTGATACTGCAACAAAATCTTTCAAGTCTCCTACTGCTCAAAGTTTACTGAATCAACAATATAAAAACGCGATTTCAGCTGTTGATAACGGTGATTATCAACTTGCAATAGAAAATCTTTCTAATCTTTTAAAAGCAGCTCCAGATTATTCTGCTGCTCGAACATCATTGGCAGCTTTGTTAATTGATAAAGGCGATCAATCACAAGCTAAAAAAATAATTGAATCAGGACTCGAAATTAATCCAAATGATCTTCCATTAATCGAATTAAAAGCACGTTTACTTGTAACGAATGGTAAAATTCATCAAGCCCTCGCACTATTACAAAGCGCATCACCGCCATTAGCAGAATATCCCGACTATTATGCTTATATAGCTGCTTTATATGAGAAAAACAATGATGATGAACTTGCTGTGCGCATTTACCATCAATTAATTAATATTAACCCACAAAAAGGAAGTTGGTGGTTTGGTTTAGCTGTTTCGTTAGATAAGCTGGGACAGACAAATCAAGCATTAAATGCTTACACCAGAGCATTTAATGAAGGTCATTTGAACGCTAATTCTATCGCCTATCTACAAAATCGGCTGCGAATATTGCAGGAAATACCTCATGAGACGAATTAAAAAAACCCAAATTGCAGAAATGCTTCTTGAACATCAACTAATTACAAAAGAACAATTAGAAACCGCTATCGCACAACAAAAAACTTCCGATAAAAAAATTGGGCAAATTCTTGTTGATTTAGGTTATGTAGAAGAAAATAAATTTCTTGAATTACTTGCACGGCAACTTGAAATTCCATTTGTTGATCTAAAATCATATACACTCCAACCTGATCTTGTTAAATTACTTCCTGAATTTTATGCAAGACATTTTAGAGCTATTGTATTGAAACGAGAAGGTGATGCATATTTAATTGGCATGGCTGATCCGCAAAATCTCTTAGCATATGATGAGTTTGAACGTATTTTGAAAGCAAAAATCAATACTGCTCTGATACGAGAAGACGATTTGCTCACCATACTTGATGCAATGTATCGTCGATCAGAAGAAATTTCTCATTTTGCAGAAAGTTTATCTGCTGAACTTAAACCTTCTGATATTGATATTTTTAGCGGCACTCAAGATTTTTCTTCGGATGACATGCCTGTCGTCAATTTACTACGTTCAATTTTTGAAGACGCAGTACAAATCAATGCATCTGATATTCACATTGAACCAGGAGAAAAAGTTCTTCGCATCAGATTACGTGTTGATGGCGTTTTGCAAGAGCAAATTGTTGAAGAAAAAGCAATTACGCAAGCATTAGTACAGCGCGTTAAACTCATGTCCGGATTAAATATTGCTGAAAAACGTTTGCCGCAAGATGGGCGTTTCAGCATTAAAGTAAAAGATAAATTTTTAGATGTTCGCGTATCAACGATGCCCATACAATATGGCGAATCTGTTGTCATGCGATTATTAGATCAATCAGCTGACATATTGCGACTTAACCAAATTGGTATGCCTAAAGAGATTTTTGAGTACTATTCACAATTATTAACTGCTTCTTATGGTTTATTATTAATTGTTGGGCCAACAGGTAGTGGTAAAACAACAACTCTTTATGCTTCTTTAAATGAACTTAACAAAGCTGAAGATAAAATCATTACAGTCGAAGATCCCGTTGAATATCGATTACCACGTATCAATCAAGTACAAGTGCATTCACAAATAGGTTTAACATTTGCAAATGTATTACGCTCAGTTCTGCGTCAAGATCCAGACATCATCATGATCGGAGAATTGCGTGATCAAGAAACAATGGAAATAGCATTGCGTTCTGCGATGACAGGGCATCTTGTACTTGCTACTTTACATACTAATGACACGATCAGTTCAATGACACGTTTACTCGATATGGGAGCCGAAGGTTATTTAGTTGCTAGTGTGTTACGAGCTGTTATCGCTCAACGATTAGTAAGACGGATCTGCATGAAATGTATTACTGATGCAACATTAAGTCCTCCTGAAATAACTTGGTTAAAATCGCTTAAGCATAATGAATACTTAAATGTGAATTATAAGCATGGAACAGGATGTACATACTGTCATCGTACCGGATATCTAGGCCGTATCGGTGTTTATGAATTATTACCTATGGTACCAGAACTAGCTGATGCTTTGCGACAGCAGGACTCTAACAAATTTCAATTACTAGCAGAAAAACAGCCATTATATCGACCACTCGTGCTTGCGGGTATGGATTTGGCAACCCGTGGAATAACAACAGTGCAAGAAATTATTCGAATGTCAGGTGAAATTTAGTGGAGTAAATCATGCCACAATATATGTATCGTGGTAGAGATAAGAATGGTGCTTTACGTAAAGGTGAACGATTTTCATCTTCAGCTGATGCACTCAATCTTGATTTGATTAAAGAAGGCGTTACACCAATTGAAATTAGGCAATATAAAACCTATGAGAATTTATGGGAAAGATTTATTAGCTTATTTCAAAGTGAAAATGCTCATTTGGAAGATCTCGCCATTTTCGCACGTCAAATGCAATTGTTACATAAAGCTGGTGTACCAATGGTAACTGCATTACGTCAGATTTCTTCTTTTACACATAATAGCCAACTATCTAAATCATTAGAAGGATGTATTGAACATATTGAGAAAGGTGAAAAACTTTCTTCTGCTATGCAACATTATCCTAAAATGTTTTCTAAATTAATGGTGAATATTGTTCAAATTGGTGAAAGTACCGGCCAGCTCAGTAATGCATTTGAACATTTACATGATTATCTTGAATTTGAAGCAAAAAATATTAAACAAATTAAATCTGCATTTCGTTATCCTATTTTTGTTTCATCAGCCATTTTATTTGCTATCGTTATATTAAATATTTTTGTCATCCCAACGTTTGCCCGATTTTATGCTAACGTCGAAACGACACTTCCATGGCAAACAAAATTTTTAATTTTCATTTCAAACGTATTTTTACATTACGGGTTATTATTATTAACGTTAACGGTTATTCTTAGTATTATATTATATCGTTACCTACACACTAAAGAAGGTCGATATAAGTGGAACAAACTTGAATTGAGATTGCCTTTAGTTGGAAAATTGTTGAAACGCCTCATTTTAATACGTTTTGCACAATCAATAGCTATTATTTTAAACTCAGGTGTTTCCGTTACCCAAGCTCTTGCGCTAGTAAATGAACTTTTACAAAATACTTATATCAAGTCACAAGTAATCGATGCATTAGAAACAATTGAAAGAGGTAATACGTTTACCAAAGCAATTGCAAAAATAGAATTGTTTACACCACTCGAGTTACAAATTATTTCTGTTGGTGAAAATAATGGTGAACTTGGTTCAGCAATGAATTACATAGGTAATTTTCATAGTCAGGAAATTGAATTTGATTTAAAAAGAATGAATGATTGGATTGGACCTATATTAATTTCGGCTATTTCCATCTTAATTCTCATTTTAGCATTAGGTATTTATCTACCAATTTGGAATATGATTAATTTGTCACAGGGTAAATGAAAAGGAAATTCAATGAAATGCAAACGATTCATTATTGATGGTTTCACGTTAATAGAACTGACTGTTATCATCTCTCTCATTGGTGTGCTAGCAGCGGTAGCCATTACTAAATTCATTTATATTAATTCAGATGCTCAAACTGCTGCTACACAGGCTATCGCTAGCGCGCTTTCTGCAAGTAATGCAAATAATTACACATCAAGAAAATTATCCTCTGGAGCAGGTATAGCAATTTCGAACTGCATTGATCTTTCAAATACTCTAAAAGGCGGGTTGCCATCAGGATATTCCATTATGGCTAACGCAACAACTGCTAATGTAAACATTGCCTGTACATTAATAGGGCCAAATTCCACCTCAGCAGCATTTACTGCAACAGGCATAAATTGATATCATATTGTAATTAAGGATTATTAACCATCAGGATGGCATCATGTCGAAAAAAGAAAAACAACTTGGTTTTACTTTGATAGAATTAGTAATCGTTATTGCGATTATCGGAATTCTTTCAGCAGTTGCCATCCCCAAATTTATTGATCTTTCATCTAATGCACAATCTGCTGCAACAAATTCTGTAGCAGGTGCATTATCGGCTGCAAACGCTAGTAATTACGCATCACGAAAATTAAGCTCAAGTTTAGGTGTTGCTGTAGCAAATTGCACCGATGTAGCTAATGCTCTGCAAGGCGGCCTACCATCTGGTTATACGATTACATCAGCAGCAGCCGCTGCTGATACAAGTGTCACTTGTACATTGTCCGGACCTAGCTCAACAAGCGCAACCTTTACTGCCACTGGCATTTCTTAATCAGATACTAATTAAAAAAAACCC
>CAZKUQ010000035.1:9014-15761 GCA_964555965.1 uncultured Coxiellaceae bacterium | reverse complement strand
CGAGCGTTCGCGCTTCAGGATGACACCAGTCCGTGAATGGTAAAATAATTCTTAAACGCCATTGACCGTTCACGGGGTATCTAAAGACAACTCATCGTCGACCGTTCATGGGGCATCTAAAGACAACTCATCGTCATTGCGAGGAGCACAGCGACGAAGCAATCCAAAATTTTATGACAATTTTATAAACGTTATGGATTGCTTCCGCCTCGTTATACTCGGCGTCGCAATGACAAATTTTCATTTTTGCGTTCAGTAAAGATAACCTCGTGAACGATCACCATGATCCAATGATTAACACGATAAGCAAGGCTAGGGTTAAAATTAATCGTATAATAGTGCGTCTTGCAAGGGAATGACATTTTATTGTTGCTATCAAGAGTTCATAGCTTGCAAACGGTACGATGACAAGATTTTTCCGCCGTTTCAACACAAAGCTCTTCATATCGTTTTTCAGCATCTTCAATGAATAATTTCATATTAGCTTTGAGCAATTTCTCATATTTTTCGCGTAATTTTATATAATCATCTTTTATTTCTGAACTTGATTCTTTTTGTATAAGATCATGATATTTATTGATGAAATCATTATATTTATTGATTTTTTTCTGAATGCGATCATTATATTTGCCAATTTCTTCTAAAATTTCTATTTTGGCGCGTTCGCCGTGTTGTTCAATAAATTTATAATATTCAGGCATGTTAATTAAAACTTTTTTCAACTCATCCATGCGATTTTTTTCATCTTCCATGAGTCTTTCAAGGAGGTCTTTATCATTTAATTTTATTTCTCCCGCATTAAGATGCATCTCGGCAATGTTTTTATAAAGTGTTTCCTTGGTGAGTAAATACATGGTGAATGTTCTAAATTTATAATAATTAAAGTCTTCATCATGTTTTAATAACTGAAAAATAGCATTATCTTTTTCATTGTAGGCATTTTGTGAAAGCGGGAGAACTTTTGCGATTAAGCTGCGAGTAGGTTCGCGAATAATTGGTGCTGGACTAGTAGGCCAATAAAAAGGTTTTGCATCTTGCAAATGGGGAAATTCGCGAATATCTCTTTCAGTAATGTCGAATTGATGTGGTGAAGGTTCGCGAAATTTCCAATCTATCAATGTACGATCTTTAAAAACGTATAATAAATCCCACTTACTCATATCAAAATCAATGCGTTTACCATCTTTAGCAAGATTACCTTTGTGCAAATCGTCTTCTTTGAAGATATAAGAAGCGACGAGAGTAATGGCGAGTCCTTTTTTGTATTCACTATTGTTTAAAATATCGCTGGAAAGAGGATGGTTTTCTGCCTCATCATCTTGAAGAGTTTTAATTTTAATTGCATTAGTAGACACACCATTATATTTGCCAGCTTCATTGTAGGCTGCATGTGCAGATGGGACATAATTGTAAGCCAGAACGCGATAATAATCGCACAATATGGCTTCAATTTGTGACATGGGAGAACCTATCGTATTTTCTTTATGGTAATACTTTTTATTTGTGATTGGATCGACAACAAATAATGTCTTATGAAACGTTTTTTTATTGAGTATGATCGCTTTGTTTGGATCAAACATTGAAAATGGCCGGGCTTTTGACGGTTTGCTGCTTACATTATTAAAGAAACCGGAAAATGATTTTGAATCGATCTTTTCCTTTGATTGAAAATTATTATTCAAAAAATTAGCTTTGCTTAAGTTTGTTTTACTGCTTTTGCCATCAGACGACTTACCGCTCATATCAATGATGCGAGTAATGGTGGTGGTAGAGGAGTTAGATTTTTTTTTAACTGGTTCGCCAACGACAGAATCGATAAAGCTTAGTACTTTTGAGGCTAGACTCACTTTTTCGTTTTGTGCTTTATCATCCGTCTCGCGGCTAAAGGACATGTTTATATTTTTTCCTTAAAATTCATATCTAAAATCACCATATCAGAGAAATATTAAGGAAACATTATGGGAGATAACTCACATTATTTTGAGCAAACGGCAGACAATCGCATTAGCTATTTTTTTAATATCAAAATTTATACATAATTTTGTTTTTGATTTATTTATTTTTCTAAATCATTAAATAAATCGCTATTAACGCAAATCCAATGCCGCAACATTGTTTTAAATTAATATTCTCACGCAATAAAAAATAAGATAACGCAATAGTAATTAATGGATATAAAGCGGTTAAAGCGACAACTGTCATTAATTTTCCTTTATCGGCAGCGAGAAAATAAAAAAAACAGCCAATCCCATAAGCAAAACCAGTTAATAACCCATAACTCAACCCTTTCATATTCATCTCAGGTTTAAAATTCATCAGACTTAACGTGATGATACCAACGATAGCAACACCAATTGTTTGAAAGATTAAGGCGCTTTTTGAATCGATATGAGCAATCGTTAATTTAGTAAATAAGCCCCATAATCCGAAACTGATGAGAGAAAGCATCGCAGCAGAAAGCCAATTTGTCATGCTTAGTTTTACCCTATTAGAAACAAAAAAATGGCTTGTATAATCACCATGGCGAATAATCCGGCGACAACATCATCCAATATCATCCCAAAACCGCCGTGTACTTTTTCATCGATGACTGAGATGGGCCATGGTTTTAAAATATCGAATAGACGGAATAAAACAAATCCAAGTACTAACCACCAAAATCCGCGCGGTGCATTAATCATGGTGACAAAAAATCCGGCAAATTCATCGATACACATGCCAGGATGGTCATGAATATGAATTTCTTTACTAACATGATCCGAAATCCATGAGCTTGCAATGATGAACAATATGACAATAGTGATGTACCAGAGCAGTGGAAGCGGTTGTAGTAAGAGATAAAAGGGAATAGCCATGAGCGTGCCAAACGTCCCTGGTGCAACAGGCATGGCACCACTACCTAAGCCAAATGCAATAAAATAAAGCGGATTTCTCCATATTTTTTTTGGGATCGGTAAACGCGGTTTGCGATGTGATTTGAATTTTTTGAGCATATTATGGATGAATGCGCGCATGATTTTCCTTCATTTTTACTAATAAATTGGTGTCTAATCATTTGGAAGATTAAGCCTAGAAACTATAGAATGGTCTCTTCACATTTATCAATAAAAAATATGCTGATGATGTTTATTTTTGGTATTCGTTATTAGGTCGTGAACGTTTGCTATTTTTGAAAAAAGGAAATGATGATGAATAGTTTGGAATGGTTATCCCATTTAGTTGCGTTTGATACCACTTCACGACACTCCAATTTGCCATTAATTGAAGCAGTGCAAGCTTGGTTTAATCGCCATCATATTGAATCACGGTTAATTCGTGATCCGCAAGAAAATAAAACCAATTTATTTGCTACTATCCCAAGTAAAAATGGTGATATTTCTGGCGGGTTAATTTTATCTGGTCATACTGATGTTGTGCCAGTCGATGGTCAAGCATGGGGTAGCAATCCATTTGAAGCGACAGAAAAAGATGGGAAAATATTTGGTCGCGGCACGTGTGATATGAAAGGTTTTTTAGCGGTGGCATTAATGTTAGTGCCTGAATTTTTAAAAATGAATTTAGCTAAACCAATTCATTTTGCATTTTCTTACGATGAAGAAATTGGCTGCCGTGGTGCACCTTTCATGATTGCTGACATGCAAGCAGCAAATATTCAAGCTGATGCATGCATTGTTGGTGAACCAACAGAGATGTATCCAGTGATCGCGCATAAAGGTATTCAAGTATTTCGTTGCCACCTGCATGGATTAGCTGCCCATTCTTCTTTAACACCAAAAGGTTGCAATGCAATTGAATATGCAGCTGAGTTTATTTGTTATTTACGAAAATTAGCTGATGAAATGCGAAACAACGGCCCATTTGAAAACGATTTTGATGTGCCATTTACCAGCTTATCAACCAATATGATTCATGGCGGGATTGCACATAATACCATTCCAGCAGATTGTGAATTCACCTTTGAATTTCGTCATTTGCCTTCAGTGGAGCCCGCTGAATTAAATAAAAAAATTCAACATTATCTTCAAACTTATTTACAGCCGAAAATGCAGCAAGAATATCAACAAGCTAAACTTGAATTAGATCATATTGCTGTTGCACCAAGTTTTTCTAGCCAACCAGATAATGAGATTTTATCATTAGCACGTTCATTATTAAGTGATCAAAAAATTCGAAAAGTAGCTTATGCAACGGAAGCAGGATTATTTCAACAAACTGCCATACCAACAATTGTCTGTGGGCCGGGAAATATTGAACAAGCACATCGCGCCAATGAATATATTGAGCTATCACAATTAAAAAAATGCGAAAATTTTTTGCGTAAAATAACACAACAATTTTGTGGAGCGGAGTAAATTAGCTCCTTCATCTCATTCTCTTCCCATCTTCACTTCAGTCGCACGAATTTTTTTAGCAACACGGTCAAGTACACCATTCACAAATTTATAGCCTTCAATCGAGCCAAATTTTTTCGTGAGTTCTAATGCTTCGTTGATGACAACGCGATAAGGGACATCAGGTCGCTTAATCAGTTCATAAGTCGCAAGACGTAACACAGCTAATTCGATGGGATCGATTTCATCTAACAAGCGGCCAAGATAAGGCTGCATTTCTTTATCTAATTCAGCGCGCATTTCAATCACGCCATGAATGAGTTCTTTAAAATAATCAAGATCAAATTTTTTATCGACGTGATAAGTCAAAAACTCAGTTTCAATGTCATTCACAGGTGTGCCAGCTATTTGCCATTGATACATGGCTTGTAAGGCATAACGTCGTGCATTATGTCGTGCGGTAGGATCAAGACCGCTAATTTTTGTTTGATTCTGATTTGCTTTCGGTTCGTTTTGCATGTCTGGTTAGTCTACTTATTTCTCTTCTAAATTCATCTATGTCTTGGAAGCATCGATATACTGACGCAAATCGCACATAAGCAACTTGATCGAGTTGATGCAATTCTTCCATTACCCATTCACCTACCTGTGAGGAAGGAATTTCCCGTTCACCGCACGTCATCGCATTGCGTTTAATATGTGCGATGGCTGATTCAATTTGTTCGACGCTGACTGGCCGCTTTTCTAAGGCTCGCAACATGCCAGCGCGTAATTTTTCTTCGCTGAATGGTGCACGTCTGCCATCACGTTTGATGACACGCGGCAAGGTTAATTCAGCTGATTCATAGGTAGTAAATCGTTCTTCACATTCTGGACATTCACGACGACGACGCGTCTGATTGCTTTCGCGAATCAGGCGGGAGTCTATCACTTTTGTGTCATCAGCATGACAGAATGGGCAATGCATTTTTACCTCATACAACTGCCATTTTGGATAATGCGCAAAGTTTATCCTAAAAATTTAATAAAGAACAGAATTATCAGCGGTTCCCGCTGACCTTACGCGATGTGGCATAGAAACATAGAAGGAATTTCCGCGTTTTTCAGCGGGAATTCCTACAGAATTATCGTTTTCTGTCCAACATGTGCCGAGCTAATTCGCGTAATAATTCTGCGCTGTGTCCTAAATAATCGATTGCTTCTAAACCTTGTTGATAAAGTGATTGGACTTTTTGCTTAGCTTCATTGATACCAAATAATTTTGGATAAGTCATCTTATGTTTATCAATACCTTGTGGTTTCCCTATTACAGCTGTTTCTGCTTCACTATCAAGCACATCATCTTGAATTTGAAAGGCAAAACCAATGCAATCACCAAATTCTTTTAATGATTTCTGATGAATTAAATCATCGTTATTGGAAGCAATTCGACCAAGCTCAATGCAAGCAGAAAATAAGGCACCAGTTTTTAATTGATAAATTTCGGTTAATAATTTTTCGGAAATAGTATTTTCATTATTCATCACGGTGATATCGAGTGCTTGGCCTGCTGCCATTCCAAATGAGCCGCATGCTCTACAAAGTGTGGCAATCATTTGTATGCGTTTTTCATGTGTTAATGGAGCCGGATGCGTTGAAATCACTTGCATGGCTAATGTGTGAAGCGCATCGCCAGTTAACACAGCCATGCCATCCCCATAAACCTTATGACAAGCAGGTTTGCCGCGACGTAAATCAGCATTATCCATGCATGGTAAATCATCATGAATGAGTGAATAGGTGTGAATCATTTCAATCGCAGCAGCAGGAATATCAAGATTTTCAAATGGCGCATCAAAAATGGCGCCTGTTGCATAAATTAATAGCGGGCGTAAATGTTTGCCGCTGTTTAATAATGTATATTGCATAGAAGCTTTCAGCAATAAAGCAGGAGTGTCTTGTAAATAATGATTAAAAATTTTTTCTAGGCGAGTCGAACAAAGCTCAGTTAATTCTTTGATGGTAAAGTTATTCGTCACTTGCATCTTCATCCCTGTTTTCATCTGAATTTCCATAATTTGTTAATTGTTCTTGCTGATTATTTTGAATGAGAATTTGAACTTTTTGTTCTGCTTCACTCAATACTTTTTGACAATGTTTGATTAAAACAATACCGCGTTCAAAATGTGTTAATGATTGTTCGAGTGTCAGTTCACCATGTTCCATCTTCTCGATAATGCTAGTGATTTCACTTAATGATTTTTCTAAACTTGGTGCTTTCGCTTCTTTTTTATTCACGCTCATTTCTCCATTTTTTAGCATGGAAAAAGGTAGCGCATCTTACGTTTGGTTACAACTGTTAACTGATATAAGCATGTCATCCCTTATAAACATGTCATCCCCGCGAAGGCGGGGATCTGTCAAATAGATTCCCACT
>CAZKUQ010000035.1:0-8914 GCA_964555965.1 uncultured Coxiellaceae bacterium | reverse complement strand
TTCGTGGGAATGACGGTGATCTTTCGTGGGAATGACGGTGATCTTTCGTGGGAATGACGGTGATCTTTCGTGGGAATCGCGTTAATGGTTTTTCTATGTCATCCCCGCGAAGGCGGGGATCTCATAAAAAGATCTCCGTTCATGGAGATGACGATATTTATCACTGACCCTGTGCAAGCGTGAATCCCAATTCTCCATCGTAAGTGTATAAATTTTCTGTTTTTACGACATCTAAACCAAGTTGATTCATCTGTTGCAACAAGTGAATGATGTCTTCATGTTTAATGGCAGATAATTTTTTTACATCGCCAGATGATTGGAAGCGGCAGCAACAATGACGCAAATAAGGTGATTCAATGGTGCTATTTGGCCAAATTTTTAATCCACGGCTAGTAATTACTATTAATTCCATGTCAGTATCCAATGCTTTTAATTTACTCGCTAACGTTTCTGCAGGAATATCGGTTGGATTATCAATAAAAATATCTACACCCACTAATTCTTTTTTACTGACAATACGCGGACGGCCGCCATAGCATTGAATTTTTGCATAAGCACCAGGCTTATAATCAGCTGGTTTGAAATGTGATGGCGTTTTTCCAAGGCGTTCAATCACGGCATCAGCAAATCCTTGTGTGCCGACTTTTTGTTTGCTGTGTGTCGCTGAATAAATATCGCCGGTGTGAATACCATCTTCTAATGTGGTTAACCAAGCATTTTCAATGGTTGTCGCTACGTCAGGTTGATTGATATGAATCAACATTTGAATGGCTGCATTTAATAATCCCGATGGATTGGCAATATTTTTTCCGGCAATATCAGGTGCAGAACCATGTATTGCTTCAAACATGGCCATTTGGTAGCCAATATTCGCAGAACCCGCTAAACCAACTGAGCCTGCCACTTGTGCTGCCACATCAGAAATAATATCGCCATATAAATTTAACGTGACAATCACATCAAAACGCTCTGGTTGTGTTGCAATGAGTGCTGTGCCGATATCAACGATTAAGTGATCATGTTGAATATCAGGATAATCAGCAGCGATTTCATTAAAGACATGATGAAATAATCCATCCGTCATTTTCATTATATTATCTTTGCTGAAACTCGTGACTTTTTTGCGATTAAATTTGCGTGCGTATTCAAACGCATATTGAATAATTTGTTCACAACCAGGACGGCTAATTAATTTTAAACATTGATACACTTCATCAGTGGCACGATGTTCAATACCTGAATAACAATCTTCTTCATTTTCGCGCACAATGACCAAATCAATGTTAGGACATTTGGTGGCAACATAGGGGGCATAAGAGACACATGGCCTGACATTAGCAAATAATCCTAATGTTTTGCGCAACGTGACATTTAAACTTTTGTATCCTCCACCTTGTGGTGTGGTGATGGGGCCTTTTAATAATACTTTGGTGCGTTTTAGTGAAGCCCATGCGTCATCTGAAATACCGGAAGTGAAACCTTGCAAATAAATTTTTTCACCCACTTCAATGATTTCTGGCTGAATTTGCGCATCGGCTGCGGTTAAAATATTTAAGGTAGCTGTCATGATTTCTGGGCCAATGCCATCGCCGTATGCGATTGTGATGGGTGTTTTAATTGCCATGATATTTCCTCGATTTTAATTATTTTTATTAGAATTTCTATTAAATGTTGCGAGCTAGGTTTGTTGTCCCTATGTTACTGCACTAAACGTTGCACGACTTTTTCCATTTTCATTGAGCGTGAACCTTTCACGAGAATAGTGGTCGTGTTATGTAAAAATGGTTTTAATGCCTCGACTAATTTTTCTTGTTCACTAAAATGATATGCGCCCTCACCAAATGCAGTTGCTGTGTTTGCACTTAATTCACCATATGTAAATAAATGATCAATGCCTGCTAGACGAATTTTTTCACCTGCAGAATGATGTAATGATTTTGCATCCGTACCTAATTCTTTCATATCGCCTAAGACTAAAATCTTTTTACCAACAAACGATGAGAGTGCCTCAACAGCAGCTTGCAGTGAAACTGGATTGGCATTGTAAGTGTCATCAATAATGTTGACACCATTTGATAACGTATGAATTTGTAATCGACCTGGTGCTGGTATAACACTTTCTAAGCCTTTTTTAATAGTAATTAAATCAATGCCGATGGCAATTGCCGCAGCAGTTGCTGCTAAAGAATTTAATATATTATGTTGGCCGAGCAGCGGTAAATTAACGGCGATATTACCTCTTGGCGTGCGTAGTGTCATGCGTTGTGATTGATCAGCATCGTGTAAGGTGGCCGTGATGTCTGCATCTTTATTAAAACCAAAACTTAAAAATGGATGTTGATTAACGAGCCCGCGCCAAAAATTAAAGAAAGCATCATCACGATTTAAAACAGCGGTACCATTGGTTTGTAATCCATGAAAAATTTCTGCTTTTGCACGTGCAACACCGGCTAAATCGCCTAAACCTTCAAGATGTGCAGAAGCAGCATTGGTGATGACGGCGACATTTGGTCTTGTTAAATGCGCGAGATAATCAATTTCACCAAAATGATTCATGCCCATTTCAATTACCGCATAACGATGTTTTTCATTTAATCGCGTGAGTGTGAGCGGCAAACCAAGATGATTGTTGAGTGTACCAATGGTTGCGAGCACTTCTGATTCGTCGCCTTCGCAATCAGCAATCATGATAGCGGCAATCATATTTTTTAAAGTAGTTTTACCATTGCTACCAGTGACAGCAACAAACGGGATATTAAATTGGTTGCGCCAAAATGCACCTAATTTACCGAGCGCTGGCACCACATTTTCGACAAGAATTTGTGGTAAAGACGAATGAACTTCGCGTGTGACGAGAGCAGCCGCTGCACCTTTTTGACGTGCTGCTTCGATAAAATCATGACCGTCAACTCGTTCGCCAGGGATAGCAACAAAGAGATTACCTGGCTGCAGTGAGCGTGTATCAATACTGATACCGTGAAATTCCTGTGCGCCGGCATGTGGCGTATTGGCTTCTAAAATTTCTGCAGTTTGCGCTAATGTCAGTCGAATCATTGTCCCAAATCCATTCAAAATAATGGGATCTATCTTAGCATTTTTCACTAGAACCTGTCGTCTTTTAAACAAAAATCTTAATTTGACGGTATACCTTATTCAGCCACAAATGGTCCGAATTTAATGCAGCGATGACAATAAATCATTTTACCGAGAAATAAGCCGGAGAATAGCCCATATAATCCGGCGAGCCAGAAAAATAAGTGGGTTGGATCATATGCATAGATATCGAATGTGAAATTGTAGCCAGTGTAATATTTAACAACGAGGACAATACCCAGCGTCATTAAGATGTTCCAACTGCCTGGGACTTTTAATTTATTTTCATTTCGAATGGCGCGGATTTTTGAAAAGCGCAGTTGCAGCCAGCTAATGGCATAGCCAATTAAAATGCCTACAGCCCAAATTCCAGCATTTTTCAAAGTGAATTGTTTGGCGATTATCAATGTTGAAATGGTCGAAATAAAAAATAGGGTTGGCAAAATGAATATATTATTTTTTATCTCAACGACACGCGTTTTTGTAGAAAGTACGCCCATGAAAATGACGTAAGAAAAAATAAGAAAATACCACCATGAAGTGCTTGCGATGGACTGCCAGAAATCGTATGACATCATTGCATTCCTTTTTATTTGGGCGATAGTGGGATCGAACCACTGACCCCTACCGTGTGAAGGTAGTGCTCTCCCGCTGAGCTAATCGCCCTTGGCTTAATGCTAGTTCGCAATTGTAGGATTGGTCATGGGAAAGGTCAATCGATTGTCGAAGTGTCGCCTATTTTATCCACGTACGTATGGCGATTTATGGGCTATATTTTCATCGAAAAGTAACTAAATTTTCCTGAAATTCAGCGAAATAAAGTTGTTTAGTTTGAGTAAAATGATCAATCAATTTTTGTGGATTTTCAGTAGGGGAAGTAGGTATGTGATGGAAATAAAAACCAAAAATTTGCTGGCAATCATCCATATATTTTTGTGTATAAAGAATATGATTATGCCAAAATTCATCGATTTCACGCGTGGGAACAAGCGAAATATGAGGATTTTTTTTCTGCAATAATAAAAAATTTTTATAAAGTTTTTCGCAATGACGCGCGTCTTTTTCTGTCCAGCGAGGCAGTGGATATCGTTTCGAACACATGAATTCAATGATGTAACTCAAATCTAAATCATGTAAATAATCCACCGCATTAGGATGAATTTGTTTAAGCGACATCAATGAATCCTTTGCATGCGCCAGAGGCACAATTACCACCACAAGGTGCCATTTCAGCTGTGTTTTCGAAGCGATTTGTTTTCACTTCATTGGATGATTTCATGAAAATTTCTTCGAGAATGAGCGTGTTTTCTTGTGTTTTGGTTTGATTCTGCATGACATTTTTCCTCGTTTTTAATATTGTCATTCCCGCAAAAGCGGGAATCTATTTATGGATCCCGCCTTCGCGAGGATGATGCAACTTTTGAATTTTACGCGGATCTTCTTCAATTTCAAGCTCAATCAAATACCACATCCACACTGTATTTTTGCGTTGAATCGACATATTTTTCGATATTTTTGAAAGGGCTAGCATCACGAACGGCTGCTAAAGCCGCCTCATCTAAACTAGTCGTGCCGGATGATTTTGCAATTTGTACTGCATTAACTGAGCCATCTTTCTTCAAGATAAATTGAATGGTGACACGTCCTTTTCGCCCCAATTCTTCTGCACTTAAAGGATATTGTTGAGCTTGTTGAATGGCTTCGTGTAAGAGCGCAAGCAGCTCATTATTCTCATTTCCAGTGCGTGCACCGCCTCTTGTTTCAGATGATTTTTCAGAATTTTTGTCATTCCCGCGAAGGCGGGAATCTGATGTTTTTTTAGGGCTTGCGTCATTCCCGCGAAGGCGGGAACCTTCTGATTTTTTAGGGCTTGCGTCATTCCCGCGAAGGCGGGAATCTGATGTTTTTTTAGTTAAAACTAATTTTTTTTCGCTATTTTCGGCGATTTTTTTCACTGTGTTGGCGTGAAAAAAATTGTCGTTAGCAGTAAATGCGCTGATAATAATCGCGTTATTTTGCCCCTCATACATATCATGATTGGCAGTAAAATAAAGCCCAGCAAAAATCAATAATGCAATATGAAATGCAGAAGAAAGAATAATAAAATAATGTTGTCTCAGCATTAATCCAACGCCAGTTTAATTGTTAATAAATAACTTCTGCCAGCTCCTGGATAATAAGTATTTGAATGACTTGCTGCATCATACAAGGTGTAAGCAGAATATGTTTGATTAAAGAGATTATTCACTTCCACGCTAGCATTAAGTGAACCGAGCATATAGTTTAATGCAACTGAATTCAACCAATAACCTGGCAGCATTTTTCCTCTATTTGCAACATCATCTGAGGCATAACGTTTGCCTGTGTAAACAGCAAGATATTGTGCTTGCCAATGCGGCAAAAATTGATAACGCAATCCTGCATTCGCATTTAATGTTGGCACAGCAGGAATTAAATTTCCTGAATAAATGCCTGAAGTCAGTCGCGGGTTCACATAATTAATTTGCATATCATAAGCTAATTTAGAGGTGAATTGATAACGTTCAGTGAACGTGGCACCACGACGTAATGTGGTATCAAAATTTCGAAATGAACCGAAAGGTTGTGTGGCTGTTTGTGTAGCATCAAATGCAATTTCATGCTGAAGTTGTAATTGATAAAAATTAATTTGCATTCTTTGTTTTTCATTATTCCATTCTGCACCTGTTTCATATGAGGTGCCAGTTTGAGTTTGCAAAGCATTGACACCTGTGGGTGTCCAAATTGCTTCATTTGCTTTTGGAAAACTAAAATTCCCATCACGCCGCAAAAATAGTTGCCAGGCATGATTGATTCGATAAGATAATCCTTGTTCTGTTACCCAAACATGATTAGAAGATAATTGTGATTCGCCAATGATTTTTTCCGCATTAATAGTTTGTGCTGCAAAACGACTACCAAGTGTTAAATCAAATTGCGTGGTAATGGGCGAAATAATTTGCCCATAAATATCTTGTTCACGAGCAGTGACACGATCGTGTACACGTTGATTATCTAATTGAAAATAACTATTTTCATACCAATAACCTGCAATTATTTTATTGCGATGAATCATGCCAATTAGCTGCGGATTAATATCATTTATCCATTCTTCGCGTTGAAATGGAATCATCACTAATCCATCACCACTTAAATTACGATGATTTAATCTGGTTTCGACGAGCCAATTATCAGTGATTTCTTGTTTATTTAATAATTGTAAAGTTGTCGTTTTATAATGCGTAAAATTCACGAAATTAACTGCTTGACGTGGATTTGCATTGTATTGTGCTTCAGTTAATCCACCAGGAAATTGCGTGCTATTATCACTTAATTGAAAATTAATATTCGTATTGCCGCGTGTATATTCTTTTCCTAATTGAGCAAACACAGTGTTACTGGTTTGTTGATTATGTTGACGATAATTATCAGTTAAATTTCGAAACCCGAATCCTTTAAAGAAAAATCCATTTTGAAATTGATTGCCTAATAATCCGCTATAAAATTGATTATTAAAACTACCTAAACCAACGTTAGCATCTGCAACAAATTTTTCTGGATGACGCGTGATAATATTCACGACACCTCCTACTGCGCCATTTCCCCATAATGAACCTTGACTGCCTTGCAGGATATCGATGCGTTCTATGTCATTTAACGCAATAAAATTAAAATTTGGTGCTAATAAAGTTTGATTTGTCAGCGGAAAACCATCGACTAAAATGAGCGTATTAGCAGAAGCATTATCGCCAAAACCACGAATACTTAATGCAGTTTGACTATTGTCACCCGAATTATTAGTGAGTCTGACGATACTTTGATTTTGTTGTAATAATTCAGAAAGATTCGTTGCTGGGCTTTCGGTAATTTCTTGTCGTGTGAATTGTGTCACTTGCATGCGAACAGGAGTGGCAGCTTTTTTCCCAGTATTTTTCGCGCGCGAATTCACTTCAGGAATAACGACCGTGTGACTTCCCGCAAACGTTTGACACGAAACAAATAAGAGAAAATAGAAAACTATTTTCCCCATTTTTTTGGTAGAAAATTGAAGCAACTCACTATCTCGTTTATTATTTTATGCGCATAAAATAACCTTTTTTTGCCTGGGATGAAAGTATTATTGCTGTAATCACTGGCAGGGCTGGATCAACCTGATACAATAGCGTCCATTTTATGAGTACGTTTTGATTAATCAATTAGCTATTCTTTTGCAATCAGACCATCTGGCACAGGGATGTGCCAGTTGATCGCAGGAGCAGTTTCGTCTGAAGCAAAAGAATAGCTAGGTTGAAAGAATTATCAGTTATTAAAAAATAAAGAGAAATTTTATGGTTCGAACACGATTTGCCCCAAGTCCCACAGGTTATTTACACATTGGTGGTGCGCGCACAGCACTTTATTGCTGGCTTTATGCCAGAAAAACCAAGGGTACCTTTATTTTGCGTATCGAAGATACTGATCTTGAGCGATCAACTCCAGAATCAGTGCAAGCCATTTTAGATGGCATGGCATGGTTAAATTTAAATTACGATGAAGGCCCATTTTATCAAACCAAACGATTCGATCGCTATCGTGATGTGATTTCGCAAATGCTTGAAGCGGGCACAGCTTATCGTTGTTATTGTTCGAAAGAACGTTTGGAAAAAATGCGTGAAGAGCAAACAGCCAAAAAAGAAAAACCACGTTACGATGGTTTTTGTCGTGATCGCAAAGAACCTGGTGAAGGTAATTTTTGTGTGCGATTTAAAAATCCAAGTGATGGTGTGGTGGAATTTGATGATTTAGTGCGTGGAAAAGTTACATTTGCCAATACTGAATTAGATGATTTGATTATTGCGCGAAGCGATGGCACACCAACTTATAATTTTACAGTTGTTGTTGATGATTGGGATATGAAAATATCACACGTGATTCGCGGTGATGATCATATTAATAATACGCCACGACAAATTAATATTTTGCGTGCTTTAGGCGCAACACCGCCATTGTATGCGCATGTGCCAATGATTTTAGGCAGTGATGGCAAGCGTTTATCAAAACGTCATGGTGCAGTGAGTGTGTTGCAATATCGCGAAGATGGATTTTTGCCAGAAGCATTACTAAATTATCTTGCACGATTGGGTTGGTCTTACGGCGATCAAGAAATTTTTTCGATTGCGGAATTGATTGAATATTTCGATATCAAAAATATTAATCGTTCGCCGGCTGCATTTAATTTAGAAAAATTATTATGGCTTAATCAGCATTACATGAAAACAAGTGATCCAGCACATGTTGCGAAAGAATTTGCTTGGCATTTGGAAAAAATTGGTGTGAATGTGACAAAAGGTCCTGCATTACATGAGGTTGTAAAAGCGCAATGTGAGCGCAACAAAACATTGCGTGAAATGGCCGAGCGCAGCCGATATTTTTATGAAGATGTGCCAGTGACAAATGAAATGCGCGCTGCAGTGACAGATGACATTCAGTCTGCATTGCAAATCGTTCAAGAAAAATTGGCTGCCTTAGCTGAGTGGTCAAAAGAAAAAATTCATGAAGTGCTGGTGAGTACAGCAGAAATGCATGGGCTTAAAATGGGTAAGTTGGCACAGCCGATCCGTGTATTGATGACTGGCGGGACAGTGTCGCCACCGATTGATATTACTATTCAGTTAATTGGTCAGGATCGAGCCGTTCAGCGCATTCGTGCTGCGTTAATTTAAGAAAAATAAAAAAATCTAGAAGCGCTTGTTGACAAAGTACAGGTTGGTTCATAGAATCGCGTCTCTCTCAGAATTTTGAGGGGCTATAGCTCAGCTGGGAG
>CAZKUQ010000034.1:5050-15822 GCA_964555965.1 uncultured Coxiellaceae bacterium | reverse complement strand
CTGACACATTATCAGTAGGTGCATAAGCTTCAATACCAACAATTTTACGAAAATCATTCACTGCATGTGATGCATTTGCTGCACTACCACCAACACCTAAAATAAATAAACGTCCATCCTGTTGACGAGTATCAGCAAGCAAAGTCACTGCTTTTTCAATTTGTGATTTATCAAGTTGATTAATAATGGTGATTGCTTCAGAAAAAAATTGATCAATGAAATGCATGCTAGCTCCTTTAATAATTATTCCTGATACTCAGATTGTGAAAGATAATACCCGAGTTCTTTAATCCCAGCAAATGATCCTGCTTCATAAAACCGATTATGCACTTCAAAACCTGCGAGCTGATCATTTATTAATAAATTTTGATAAATAGTTGCTAGATCAATCGCTGTATTTTCTGGTAATTGGAGAAATACTTTTTTCGAAAAAATTCCAAGACCAAAATCAATGTGATGCATTCTAGTTGTTAAATTTCGTTTATCATAAGCAATCATTTTTCCATTTGAAAACTCAACATTGCTGGTATCCCATTGTCCTTGATTTTTAAATACCGTCATTAAACCTTCTTTCTGAGAATCAAGATACGCCTGTTGAATATTTGCATAATTAACATCAAGATATGAATCACCATAAACTACAAAAAAATGATCATCAAGATATGGCAATGCATGTCTTATTGCTCCACCTGTTCCAAGCAATACTTCACCATCAAATGAATATGTCACTTCTAATCCATATGCACTACCATCTCCAACATATTGTTGGATCATTTCGCCTAAATAACCAATGCAAAAAATAACTTTTCTAATGCCTTGGCGAAATAAAAGCTTTAATTGATGATGTACAAATGCTTTACCATTAATTTCAATGAGTGATTTTGGTATTTTTTCAGTGGCCGGCCGCAGACGAGTTGCTAACCCACCCGCCAGTATCAAAGCAGGAAATAATGTTTCTTTTGTAGACTGCAATTGGAATGACATATTAAGACTGTGCCACCACTTGCGTTCCGGCAAAATCAAATCGGAAACGTACTTCTTGTAAACCTTCTTGACGCATCGCATGTCTAAGACGAGCTTTATCTTCGGTGTAAAACATTAAAAAACCGCCGCCACCTGCACCAATCATTTTTCCGCCGAGCGCACCATTTTGTCGAGCAAGCTCATACCATTCATCAATTTTATTATTGCTCATATTGTTTGAACGTTGTTTTTTATGTTCCCAATGCACATTCATCAGATCAGCAAATTCATGTAAATTACCACTTTCCAAAGCCTCTTTGCTTTTTAATCCGAGCTCTTTTATAAAATGCAAATTACTTATCATGTCCCTATTTTTGTCTTTGCTTTTTATATCTTGCTCTTTCAAAATATTAGATGCTGATCGAGAATAACCCGTAAAAAATAATAAAAGATTATCTTCTAAATTGAATAAAGTTTCTTGATCAATTTTTAGTGGCCATGCTTCTACTTCATCGTTAGGTAAAAACCGAAAACAAGTGATGCCGCCCAAAGCAGCAATATATTGATCTTGTTTGCCAATTGGTTCTTTTAATAATTCTAATTCAATGTGACAAGCTTCTTCGGCTAACTCGCGAGGATGGATAAGATTTTTTTTAAGCGTGTGCAATGCTTTTAACAAAGCAGTGGTAAAACTTCCGGATGATCCTAATCCTGTTCCGGAAGGAATATCTGCCATGCTAGTAATTTCAAGATGAGGAGCATTCACACCAACATGCGTCAAAGCTTCGCGAATAATGGGATGTTCAACGTCACGAATCGATTTTACTCGTTCTAATTTAGAATATTTAACAATTAATTCATCTACAAAAGTTTCATGCAACGTTATATAAACATATTTATCAATCGCTGCTGCAATTAAAAATCCACTATGATCACGATAATAAGATGGGAGATCCGTACCACCGCCTCCTAATGAAATACGTAATGGACTGCGTACAACTATCATATCTGCGATATCCTATAAATTTCTTCGACAATCTTTAATGCTGCTTGAGCATCCTTTAAACCAACACTGGCTTCACGTTTTTTTTGGATATCATCAATGAACTGATTAAACTCATATTCCCAACTATCATCAGCCATTGGATATTCCCAAATAAAGGTTTCAGGTGGGCCCATTTCTGCTGCCATTTTATAAAATGTAATTCGTTCGACACCGTAACTTCCACCCAAACCATTAATGTCGATTTTTCCATTTTTGCCGTATAATTCAAATGAAAATGTATTTTTCCATTCAGTACAGCTTGCATGTAAATGTGCAATACGTTTATCAGCCGTTTTTAATAATAAAAAACCATTATCATCAACTGGCATATTCCAGTAATAAGTATGCGCATAACCTTGTACATCATTAAACTCACCTAAAAACCATCGTGCTAGATCAATTAAATGCACACCTTGATCAATTAATTCACCACCGCCGGATAATTCTGGCTGTGCGCGCCACTCTTTGTCATAACCAATTCGACCACCATGGCCATAACGTGCACGAATAAACATGAGCTCCCCTAATTCTCCAGCATCCACTAATTCGCGGGCTTTTCTAAAAGTTCGATGATAACGATGATTAAAACCAACACGGGCGACAAGATTATTTTTTTGCACGGCCTCAATCACTGGATCTAATTCATGTGCACGTCTACCAGCAGGTTTTTCAACTAAAATATGTTTACCTGCATTCACTGCTGCCAGAGCAATTTCTGCTAAAGTTGAGTGAAGCGTTGCAATGATAACAATAGCAATATCATCTCGTTTAAGCATTTGGCGATAATCAGTATAAACGTCGCAACCCGGATATTGTTCTGCTAGCATTTGGGCTTTTTCATGCTGCAAATCAACACAAGCAGCTAACTGACAATGCCTTAACGTTTTTGCACGTTTTTGTCCGATTAAGCCGCATCCGATTATTCCTACTCTCATTTACTTTCATCCCAGTGTTGATTTCGATCAGCTGGAACAATTCGACGTAATGTATAAATATCAGATTTTTTTAGTTCATCAATCATGGTTGGCAATTTTTGCCATGGATCCCATACTGCACTTAATAAACGTCCTGTTATACCATCACTTTCTTTTGAGGCTAGAAACACACACAACTTAGCACCAACATCTAATGATGTTCCGCCACTTTGCTGTTGCTTGAGTGACGCATGATAAAAATCTTGGCCCACTTTTTCTGGCCCTGCTTCAAGAATCTCTTGCAACAATCGTGTATTCAGTGCACCCGGTGCAACAGAATTTACATCGATATTAAAATTTGACACTTCTTCAGCTAACGTTTCTGCAAATCGAACGACGCCTGCTTTAGATGCTGCATAAGCACTTAGATTAGGCATGGGTTTAGTCGCACCACCGCCAGATAAAATAATGATTTTCCCATGACGATTTTTTTTCATATGCGGCAAAATCGATCGGCACTGTAATACAGTACCTTTTAAATTAATATCGATAGCACGTGACCATTCATCCCAATCTATTTCTTCAATCGGACCTTTTGTTCCATAAACGCCTGCATTAGCTACTAAAACATCGATGCGACCTAATTCAGCAATAGCAAATTGAGCCAGCTCATTCATCTGATCAAGATTTGAAACATCAGTAACTTTTGCTAATATTTTTACATTAGCCGGCGTAATGTTTTGCAAATTTTCTACTGCCTTTGTTAATGAAGCAGCTTGACGAGCACATAAAACAACATTGGCACCTTCAGTAATAAATTGTTTTGCAATTTCAAAACCTAATCCTTGACTGGCGCCCGTAATAATTGCATTCATATTTTTTAATTTCATGCAGTCTTCCCAACAGAGTGATAACGAATACGTTTATCGTGTCCCAGTGATTTCATCAAAAAGCCATTTGCATCAAAAATATGAGGCGCAGTTGTAAGATCAGCAATTTGATCTGGCATGAGTGATAAAAATTGCGGCCATTCTGTTGCAACAACTAATGCATCAGCTCCGGTGATTGCTTCAACCAATGATGTTTTGAGATCAATGATAGTCGCTAAAGAATCTGGCAATGTTTTTACAGCAGGATCATACGCCATTACCTTAGCACCTTGAGCTTTCAACCATACGCATAATTCAACAGCAGTAGATCGACGCAATGTATCAGTACCAGCTTTATAAGTAAGGCCAAGTGCAACAATCACACGACCTTTTAAATCCGAAAAAACATCGAGTAAACGTTGGCTCGACCAGTATTTATGCGCTTGATTACTTTCAAGTAATGCAGAAAACAAAGGAGTTTTTTGCTTATTTTCTTCGCCAATTTGCATTAAAAAATTCACATCACGAGCGAGCGTTCCACCTGCAATGGCATTACCTGGCTTTAAATAAGCTTTAGCACCAATCCGTTCTTCAGTTTTTAATCCTTGTTCTACTTCGCGTGCATCAGCGCCAACTTTTTCGCAAAGTGTTGCAAGCTCATTAATAAAAACAACAGATGTGGCTAAAAAAGCATTTAACGCATGCTTAGTCATCTCAGCAGATTCTAACGACATCCAAACAATATGATTTGTGAATGGTTGCAACACTGTCTGCACGCGTATTTTATCTTGTTCGGATTGTAAGCCTACCACAACGCGACCCGGCTGCATAAAAACACTAATTGCTTTTCCTAAGCGTAAATTTTCTGGGCTATATGCAAATGTAATTTCTTTTTCAGGAAAATGTTCTTTGCAATATTGCTGCAGCTTTCTGGTTGATCCAACAGGCAATTGAGAAGAAATTATCATTAAAGTATTTGATTTAAAATGAGGAAATAATTTCTTAACTTCATCTGTTACTGATTTAACATCTGCAACATCATTTTCATCGACCGGTGTATCATAATTAATCCAAACAATATCTGCTTGATTTAACATTTCTGGATGAAAAATACCTGTTAACTTACCTGAAGCAATACCGTGTGCTAGTAATTCATCAAGTTCAGGTTCAAACAGTGGCGCCTTGCCTTGATTTAAATGATTAATTACTGCTTGATCAGCATCATAAGCAATCACATCAAATCCTGCTTTTGCTAAACAAGCAGCTGTCACACAGCCTAAATGCCACAATCCTACCACAGCAATTTTCATGTTCTAGTTTCCAATATCCAAGGATTTTCATGCAAATATTTAATGGTTTGTCTTACACCATCACGTATAGATAACTTTGGCTTCCAACCTAATTCGCGAATTTTTTTGGTTTCTAAAAAAATAAAAGGATTATCACCAATCCAACCACGCTCGCCACCTGCATAACGTCGTTCAGGTGACAAACCTAAATACTCACATATCCAACCAATTGAATCATTTACCTGGCAATATTCATCCGTTCCCAAATTAAAGACATTAACTTTGTGGCGACTATTTTTCATCGCATAAAAAATAGCGTCGATACAATCTTGGATATAAAGATAGGATTTTTTCTGCTGACCATTTCCAAGAATAAATAATGTTTCTGGATTTAATAAAAGCTGTTTATAAAAATCGAAAACATGGCCATGCGTATAACGTTCACCTAAAATGGAAACAAATCGGAAGAGGTAGCCTTGAAAATTAAATCCTTCACAATAGGCTTGAATTAAACCTTCCGCTGCTAATTTAGATGCACCATATAAAGATGTTTGCACTGGAAAAGGTGCATCCTCAGGTGTAGGAATAACATTTGCTTCACCATAAATAGAACCGGTTGAAGCAAAAGCAATCGTCTTCACTTGATTGGCTCTCATCGCTTCCAACACATGAAAAGTAGCAATCGCATTCTGTTCTAAATCTTTATTAGGATGATTCGTTCCAAATCGCACATCCGCGTTCGCTGCCATATGAAATACAACATCAACTTGTTGCATGGAATGTTTAATCAAATCTTTATCTAATAAATCACCCTTGATTAAAGTAAAATTAGGTGATTTGTTTGCATTTTCCAAAAACCGCATCATACCAGTGGAAAAATTATCGAAACCAATCACCTCGTGTCCATCTTGAAGTAAGCGATCAGTTAAATTGCTGCCTATAAAACCTGCACATCCTGTAACAAAATAACGCATATCATCCTCATGTGTGACTCAACTCTGATTTAAATACCCAAAAATATGACATTAAATATGTGGTAATAATATTGATGCAAATTGAAAATACAATACCTATATAAGGTGAGCATTGAAATATTTCAACGATAGACGTTACGCTAATAATTGTCATCACATAATTAAATAAAGCCATCAAAAGGTATTTTGGAATTTGATGTTTAATATCATGTTTGCTTTTAAACGTTAAATTTCGATTAGCGGTGAAATGAACAGCAAGAGATAAAATATAAGCGATAGAAACAGCAATACGATAATTAATTAATAATACATTCCATAAAAAAGCAAATATTAAAAAATAAGAAACAGTTGTCACCCCACCGACAATCAAAAACATGATGAGTGAATATTTATTTAGCCAAATAAATTTAACAATTTCTTTTATCGTATTTACCATTACTTTTCCTGCCGATGAATAGCTGGAATATCGTGAACAACGTTAAAAGAAGATATTTTTTTCTCTATTACTTTGTCTAAGATAAACATTGGCCGTCGTTTTACTTCATCATAAATTCGTCCAATGTATTCGCCCATCAGACCAAGCGACAATAATTGAACACCTGAAAAAAAAGTAACTATCAATACTGTCGTAGAAAGTCCTGGCGTTAAACCAAAGCCAGCAATTTTTTGTAAGAAATACCATGCACCAAGCAAAAAACTAAATCCTGCTACAATTGCACCTGCAATAGACATCATTTGTAGTGGTCGACTGCTAAAACTAATTAAACCGTTTAGTCCAATTTTTAATGAACCCGTCAATCGATTGTAATTACCTGTGCCAGCGAAACGCGGATCGCGATCATATTCAATAAATCCTTGTTTGAACCCAACATAAGCAACTAAACCTCGTAAAAACCCATGTGATTCATTCAATTGTTTAAGTTCATCAATGACACGACGAGTAATAATGCGAAAATCACCCGTATTAATTGGAATGGTTACATCGCTTAACTTGTTAATTAAGATATAACCAAGATAAGAAATTGCTTTTTTAAAAAGCGTTTCCCCTTTACGAGATCGGCGTTTTGCGTAGATGACTTCATAACCGGTATGCAATTTTTGATACATCGATTCAATTAATTCAGGAGGATCTTGCAAATCAACATCAATCACTACACAAGCTTTTCCTTTACAAAAGGAAATACCAGCCATGGTAGCTGAAGGCTGCCCAAATCGTCGTGAAAAAACGAGTAATTTGATACGTGAATTACGTTCTATTTCATTCAAAATCACTTGTTCAGTGTTATCTGGTGAAGGATCAAGACTGAAAATAATCTCATAATTGATCTTCATTTTATCCATCACCGCTTCCATCCGTTTAAGAAATGGCGCGATGTTTCTTTCCTCTTTATAAACAGGTACAACAATTGATAAATCAATTGGTTGATCAGATATAGAATCAATCACATCCATTTCTTTATACCTTTTTAAAACGGTCCCTTAAATGCATCGATTTCTGTTTTTGCATCTGCAGCAGGCTCCCAACTTTGTCCTCTGCCCTTTACCATTTCATAAGCTTTCGTGGAAATCGTTCTGCTATTAGGATAAAAAACATTTTCAAGCGGTTTTGTTGTCGGGCAAGTAGTATGTGCAAATCCCATGCGTACCATTTCCGGCAACTCTTCACCCGTTTGACGACAAATCTCGTATACTTGAGTCAAAATTTCACTGCTTGCACCGCAAGTTAGCCATGCATTATCCACCATTAATAATTTTTTTGTTTTACGTACTGAACCCATTATTGTATCCATATCTAATGGCCATAAAGAAATGGGATCAATGATTTCAGCTTGAATGCCTACTGTATCCAAATGTTTTTTCGCACGTAACGCTTCCATCACCATATGGGAAACAGCAACAATAGTGATGTCATTTCCTTCTTGCAGCACACGCGCTTTGCCAAGTGGTACTTCGTAAGATTGGTATGGAACATATCCGTCGACTGAATAAAGTAAACGATGTTCAATAAAAATGACTGGATTATTATCTCTAATAGCAGCAATCATACATCCTTTAGCATCATTTGCATTTGAAGGTGCCACCACTTTTAATCCAGGAATATGCATAAACAAAGAGTGTAATGCTTGCGAATGTTGACCTCCTTGACCCCATGAGCGTCCTATCATCGTACGAACGACTAGCGGTACCTTTACTTGTCCGTTATACATGTAATGCGATTTGGCACCCATATTAATGAGCTGATTCATGCAAAGCAGCATAAAATCCATGCGAATATGCACATGAATAGGACGCTTACCAGCCATGGCGGCACCAATTGCCACACCAGTCATAGCATCTTCTGATAATGGCGTACAAAATACGCGGTCTTTCCCAAATTTTTCTTGCAACCCAATAGTTGAACCTTGAATACCTTTATGATCATCAACATCCAGCCCAAATAAAAATACATTTGGATCACGTTCCATCTCTTGCTCAAATGCTTCACGTAATGCATCAACGTAACGAATCAATCGCACGTCTTCTCTGCCTTGAGATAAATTTTCCTGTAATGCTTCAGCTTGCATAGACATGCTTATATAACTCCTCATTAGCTGGATATGGACTTTTTTCAGCAAACTCTTCTGACGCACGAATTTCGGCAGTGATTTCATCATCTAACCGTTTTCGTGTTTTCTCATCCAACATTTTTCCTAAATGTGTTATTTGATCATTCTCTTTCCAGCATCGATATTCGTTAATATCACGATAATTATCTGAGTGATCATCACGTGGACCAACATGTTCTAGCCAACGGTAAGTTGAACATTCAATAAAAATAGGACCAGATTTAGGTTCGCGAAGTTCATCAACTGATTTTGCGACTAACTCTCGCAAAACAAAAACATCAGGATCTGTTACCTTATGTGTTTTAATACCATATGTTTCCACACGCTCACACATTCTCTCGGTTGCCCAGCGTTTCTCTAAGGGTGTGTGAATAGCTAATCGATTATTTTCGCAAACAAATAACATAGGTAATTTATGCAAGGCAGCAAAATTTAGGGTTTCATAAAAACATCCTTCTTCTGTTGCTCCATCGCCAAATACTGAAACAACAACACGTTGTTTGCCTGCTATTTGTGCATCCATTTGTAATGCTAATGCATAACCAGCAGCAACTGGAATAGTTGTTCCAACAACAGCTGATGCACCTAAAACACCATTTTTCATATCGACAAGATGCATGGAACCAGCTTTACCGCCAGCACAACCAGTTGCCTTTCCATACAATTCCGCCATCATTTCATTTAAATCACCGCCTTTTGCAATATAAGTTGCATGGCAGCGGTAAGTGTTAGAGACAATGTCATCTTTTTGTAATGGGTCACAAACAGCAACTGCGATAGCTTCTTGACCAACTGATAAGTGAACAGGACTTTTGATAGCATCGGTATGATAAATTTCAGCGAGACGCAATTCAAATCTGCGTATGAGCGACATTGTTTTATATAATCGAGATATTAAATCTTCCGTATACATAATTGATATCCTAATTTTGATCTTGGAAATCTATAAAAAAAATGCGTTAATAGCAAGCAAATTTATTTTTTTACAAAAAGGATTTTTAAAATCATGTTGCCTGCAAATGCAAAAATTCTTATCACTGGCTCAACTGGCATGGTTGGTAATGCATTAAAAAAATTACTTATTAACAAAGGCTATCAACTATTCACACCTTCTCATGCACAACTTGATTTGCGAAATCAAGAAGCTGTGAATATATTTTTTGCAACATATCAGCCTGACTATGTTTTTCATTTGGCGGCCATTGTCGGCGGTATACATGCTAATAATACTTATCCAGCCAAATTTATTTATGACAACACACAGATGCATTGCAATGTCATTCAGGCTGCACATCAATTTGGCGTAAAAAAATTATTATTTCCTGGTTCAGCTTGCACTTATCCTAAACTTGCTCCTCAACCCGTCAAAGAAATTTCTTTTTTAGATGGGCAAATTGAACCAACCAACATTGCTTATGCGGCAGCTAAAATTAATGGGATTGTGATGTGCCAAGCTTATGCCCGCCAATTTGGGATGAATATGATTATTCCCATGCCAACCAATGCTTATGGCATCGGCGACAATTTTAATCCTGAAGCGTCACATGTGATTCCCGGGCTGATGAAACGTTTTCATGAAGCAACACTGCATAATGCGTCTGAGGTTGTTTTATGGGGGACTGGTACACCTTTGCGAGAATTTATTTATGTTGATGATCTTACCAATGCCCTGATATTTCTAATGGAGAATTATCATTCGCATGACATCATCAACATTGGCACAATGCAGGAAATAACCATTCAAACCTTAGCACATGAGATTGCTAATGTAGTGAAGTATAAAGGGAAAATTAATTTAGATTTATCCAAATCTGATGGTGCGCCGCGCAAGTGCCTTGATTCAACTAAGTTATTTAATTTGGGATGGAAACCCACTACTTCGCTTCAAGAAGGGTTACAAAAAATGTATGCCTATCATTTTGAAAATGAAATTAAAAAGTTAGCAACTGGTTAATCGCCATATTTGCGAATACTGAATATTTTTTTAAATAAAGTCATCCTCACCACGAAAGTATGCTATCTGCCGGTAAATTAGCGCAAAAATTAGCAAACATTAATTCCCTCCTTTGAAAAGGCTTTGTTGCGTAAATACCCTCTTTGAAAAAGAGGGTC
>CAZKUQ010000034.1:3984-5040 GCA_964555965.1 uncultured Coxiellaceae bacterium | reverse complement strand
GACACGCGTAGCGTGGCGGGGAGATTTTGAAACCTAGATGAAATAATGATAAAGAGTTACGAACACAAAAATACGAGATAAACTTCATTTCGCTAAAAAAGGAGTTTTCTCAATGTCTAAGAAAGACTATCGTGTTCGTAACCGGAAAGACTATAACAAATCTCTTATCAGTCGTGGAAGAATAACTTTTTGGGTAGATCAAAAATCTATTGAAAATTGGTATGAAAACAAAACTTCAACTCGTGGACGACCTAAAAAATATAGTGATACAGCTATCATTACTATTTTAATCTTAAAACAAATATATCGATTAACATTAAGAAGTAGTAAAGGTTTTGCAGAATCAATTTTTAAACTAATGAATTTAAATCTTGAAATACCTTGTTATACGCGTATTTGTCGTCGCCAATCGAATGTAGAATTACCAGTTTTTCCCCAACAATCTGCAAGTATCCATCTTGTTGTTGATTCAACTGGATTAAAAATATTTGGCGAAGGCGAATGGAAAGTGAGACAACATGGATGGACAAAACATAGGATGTGGAGAAAATTGCATATTGGAGTTGATGAGAAAAGCCAATTAATTGTTTCTGCCCTTTTAACAGAAAACAATTGCGGAGATGGAAAAAAGTTACCTGAGTTATTAGATGGTTACAAAGGAAAAATTAATCGAGTAAGTGCTGATGGCGCATACGATTCTCATGATTGTTTTGAAGATATAGCAAAACGTGGAGCAGCAGCTACTATTCCACCGCAACCTAATCCCCAGCACAAACCAAAAACAGAAGAACAAATTATACATGTGCGAGATAAAGTTGTTTGGGAAATTCAGCAAAAAGGAATAGAACAATGGAAACGAGAAAATAATTATCATCGTCGAAGTTTGGTTGAAACAGCTTTTTATCGTTATAAAAAAATGTTAGGTGGAAAATTATTTGCTTATAAATTAGAAAATCAACAAACAGAAGCTCTTTTGCGATGTCATATTTTAAATAAAATAACATTAGCTGGAATGCCAATCTCAATGCCGCTTTAAATCTCCCCGCCACGCTACGC
>CAZKUQ010000034.1:0-3974 GCA_964555965.1 uncultured Coxiellaceae bacterium | reverse complement strand
TCGACCCTCTTTTTCAAAGGAGGGAATTAGCAATTACTAAATTTTTATACCGATTTATCGGACAGTAGTGAGCGAAAGCTGGCATCCAGAATTTGCGTTAATCAATTAGGAATGCTCAATACCAACTTTAACAACAATTCACGCATCTCTTTTAAGTTGTGAACAAGCAAGGCAAGCTGCATATTTTCATCGGCAAAATCAAGCGCGTCGATGTTCACTGGCACCAAACGTTTAAATGTTTTTTCTAATTCATTAATGTCTGTCTTAAAATCTGACCCCGCATCATGCACTGATTTTTTATTAAAATAATCGCGCAATGAATCGAATAATTTCGCATTTGTCATTAATACTTCTTGCAGATTTTTTCGCATTTCGTTTGGAATGACGACTTGGTTTTTTGCTGAAAAAAGATGGTTAATTGACAAAAACAATTCGCCAACTCGCTCAAGATTTATCAAAAAAAATCGAAAACCAGATCTTAATCCCGGATTAAATCCCACTTCATAAACCCACTCCGGATACATGGTTTGTTGAACTTGAAAAATTTGATTAGTTGATATGTCAACAACATCAGATACCATTATTTTTTCACTTAATTCATATAAATATTCTGACATCGCTGTTAATATTGGCACCAATCCTTGTTGAAATTCATTAGCGATATTAATTGGCAATATCAACTGCACACACAGCATTCCAAGTGTTGCACCGATCGCAATATCAAACAAACGATATTTAAATGCTTGCATGGTTAACGTTGGCTGCAAGGTCGCAACCAAGATAATTAACATAAAAATAATTAGGAAAAATAGTTGTTTACGTAAGAATATACTTCCGCAAACAATAAAAATAAAACTTAAAATAATATATTGAAAAATGATGTCATAGACATTGATTGTGATAAACGCTGCCATCAATACTGCTAAAAAAATAACAACAACTAATTGCAATCCTTGTTTAAGCGGTGTGCCGCGCGTGGTTTGCGTGACAATCAATGCACTAATCATCATCCAGCTTTCGTGACTAAAAGAAAAAAAATATTGGACGATGCCGGCGATTAGCACAGCGCATCCTGCACTCATTGCGTGTCGAATTGAAAATTTATTTAGGTTTAGCATTGACTTCCTTGTTTTACTATTTCATGCCCTTTGCGCATCCATTGTCATTGCGCACACCGCGCAAAGGATCTTGTGAAAATACATGGAGATCCTTCCGTGCGTAAAGTGGCAGAATAACAATTAGATGAAAAGAAACTAATTTTCTATATGCTAGCCCATCGTTGGAACTGCACTGTTTTCTTATCATCCGATTCAACTTGTCTTTCATGTACTCTTAGGAATTTACCATACATAGTTGAAGTATGTTTAGACACAGATGGTTCGTTTACTGGCTTGATTTCGAGTTGTTTATCAGCAACAGTTAATGACATCAACTCTGCAATATCAGGTCGCAATGCTGTTTGAATTGGCTGCACAGGTCTATTATCTTCAAATGAAATTAATGGTTTGGTCTCTTCTTTCAACATAGATGATATTGGAGGATTCAGTTGCATAGCAACTTGCGATGTCGAACTTAAATTTGGATAACTAATAATTGACGGCAATACCGGTGGCACCATCTTTAGAACATCTATATTTTTCCTTATAACATCATCCGCCATTTTTTTAACTTTTTCATTTAATCTTTCTAGCTCCTTCAATGTCAGCTCTAATTCATCACGCATTAACTTCCACACACCTTTTTCTGGTGTACAAAAATTCACGCCCCGTGGCGTGGTCAGCAGTTGATGTAAAGGATGATTTTTATCGGATGTTGCTTTAATTAATGCATCTATTTTTTCTTCTAGCGGTAAATATTTTATATATTCAAATACAGCTTCTTTTTTTGCAGCGACCATATTGGCAAAATTGTTTAAAGTCGCTACAAAATAGCCATCTGAATTAGCAAAATTTTTCATGATAAAATAAATAACTGCGGGAGTGTTGACGTTTTCAGCAATTAATTGATAAAGATTTTCATCGTGCCGAAATAATTTCGGGCCATCACATAACAAGTCATTAATGTCAATATTATTTTCTTTTATTTTAACTAGCAGCTTTAAATAAGCTAACAATAGTTTTTCATTTTTTTGCATCACCACATAACTACCAAAACTATCAATAGATCCGTCAGCCAAAAATCTTCGATGATTTCGTGTTGCTTGCCTAATTTTTAATAATGCTTTTATCTGTGCTACATTGGTGTTGACTAACTGATTTAATAAATTAATATAATTCAAGGTTATTGTTTCAGTTTGATTTTTTGCAATCAGCATACCAATTGATGCATAATAGCCATCAACTAATTGTAATAACTCACAAACTGAATCCGCATATCCATCATTGGCTACGGTGGCAAGCAAAGATAAATAAAAATTGATTGTCCTTGTTCTTGTATGACTCTGTAGATGCATTAAGCGATGGCCAATTGTGTCATCGCCATTAAAGTGCCACATAAGACATGACAAGATTTGCTTTGAGGTAAGGTTAGAACAACTTAATCCTACTATAAGGTCATGATATTCATTTTCATCTACTGCAGTTACATTAATCATTATTCTTTTAATACGTGTCATCACTGCTTCGACATCATTAAAATTTATTTTTCTAGTTTCCATTTTTTCACCGATTTATAGTTATTAATTAATAAAGGTAGATTACGCTTCGCGCCAATCCAACCTACATTGTATCGGCAAAAATGTAATTGAATTGAGGTCATTAATCAACGCAAATATTTAATTGCTTCTTGAAATAGATGATAAATGAACAACTGTTAAAAAATCTTGTCAATCTTGTTGGCTTGCATTTGAATCAGATAATAATTCGCGCAATTCTTTTTCAAGTTGCTTGAGATGAAAAATAAATAACAACAATACTAATGGTTCACGTGATGCAATTTGCAATACATGTTGATATGCTGCTTCTAAGCTATCTATGTTTTCAACTAATTTTTCTGTTGATGTTATTACGCTTGAAAAAATTTGTTTGAGCGTGTTAGCAATCGCCATTAATTCCTGCCGCCATAATGACACCGTTGAATAATCAGTCAATTGCCAACGCAACATCGAACAACTAATTAAAGTTGCATAAATTCGCTCATTTATTTGCATTTGTTGCAATAAGTACGGATATTTTTTAGTGTTTATCTCATAAAAATGAGAAATATTGTTTAACACCGCCAATTTTTTTTCGTGCAGCCTATGTTCAAATAAATAAATGTTATCGATATATTCTGGTTGCAAATAACAAGAAAATATTTCATTACTTAGTAATTGTAATGCCTTCATCGTGCTATCAACAATGGCACGCAATTTATTGCGAATAAAATAAGGCAAAAAAATCAATTGCCATATTAAGGTAATTATCATACCCGCCATCATTGCGATGATGATGTCTTTTAAATTCGACAACTCTATTGACGTCATGCTAGCAACTATCGCAAAAAATGCGGCGAAAAAAACAGCGTAATTAAATTGTGGTTTGTTAAGTGACAAGTAAGTACTGATTATCGCAAGAAAGACAAAGTAAATGATTAACAAAATGGCTGAAAATGAAGATAAAAGCATTGTTGCTGAGACAGCAAGAGCCATCGCAATGCCAGTTAACAATATGGTTATCATTCTTTTTTGAAATGAGGTAGTTGTCAGCATTAAAGCCAATGCGCAAGCTGTCCAGATCATCCAATTAAATTGTCGCGGCTGCGTATACCAGCTAATTAAAATAATAGAAGCGATAACCGCTGTTAAATAAATAAATTGTTTAACAGATTCGCTCATCGAAGCAGTGTAGCGCATAACAATATCCATATCATTTTATGATTGCTAACAAAGTTATGCGAAGATAGTGAAATTGTCAAAGTTTCGATGCTACGTTGACTGCGTAATAACGCGAGTTCTGGTTAAGCAATTAGGCAAGAATATTGTCATGCCAGCGAAA
>CAZKUQ010000033.1:0-16018 GCA_964555965.1 uncultured Coxiellaceae bacterium | reverse complement strand
ATGAGTAAGCAAGTATTTGAACGAACGAAGCCCCACGTAAACGTAGGGACGATAGGCCACGTAGACCATGGTAAGACGACGTTAACAGCGGCGTTAGCGAGCATATTGGCGGACAAATTTGGTGGAGAAAAGAAAGCGTATGACCAAATAGATAACGCACCGGAAGAAAAGGCACGTGGTATTACGATTGCCACTTCCCATGTTGAGTATCAATCAGCGAATAGACATTACGCGCACGTAGACTGTCCAGGCCACGCGGATTATGTGAAGAACATGATCACGGGAGCAGCGCAGATGGACGGAGCGATTTTGGTGGTATCAGCGGCAGATGGTCCGATGCCGCAAACGCGAGAACATATATTGTTAGCAAGACAGGTAGGCGTGCCATATATTGTGGTGTATTTGAATAAAGCCGACATGGTAGATGATAAAGAGTTATTAGAATTGGTAGAGATGGAAGTAAGAGATTTATTGACGCAATACCAATTTCCAGGAGATAAGACACCGATCGTGGTTGGAAGCGCATTGAAAGCGTTAGAAGGAGACACGAGTGAGATAGGTGTGCCATCGATCATGAAGTTAGTGGAAACGATGGATGCGTATATTCCGATCCCGGAAAGGCCGGTAGATTTGCCATTTTTGTTGCCGATTGAAGATGTGTTTTCGATTTCAGGTCGAGGCACGGTGGTGACGGGCCGAATAGAGCGAGGGATAGTGAAGGTAGGAGATGAATTAGAGATCGTTGGATTGAAGCCGACATTGAAGACGACGTGTACGGGAGTAGAGATGTTCCGTAAGTTGTTGGATCAAGGTCAGGCAGGGGATAACGTAGGCGTATTGTTAAGAGGGACGAAGCGAGAAGAAGTTGAACGTGGACAAGTGTTAGCAAAGCCTGGCACAATAACGCCCCACACGAAGTTCGAAGCGGAAGTATATGTGTTGTCGAAAGAAGAAGGTGGAAGACATACACCGTTCTTTAAGGGATATCGCCCGCAGTTTTATTTTAGAACGACGGACGTGACGGGAGAATGCCAGTTGCCAGACGGAGTAGAGATGGTGATGCCGGGAGATAACATCAAGATGGTAGTCACATTGATAGCGCCGGTGGCGATGGAAGAAGGTGTGCGATTTGCAATTCGCGAAGGTGGCCGTACGGTCGGTGCAGGTGTTGTCGCTAAAGTAGTCGAGTAACTATCATGGCAATTGGAAGAAAAAGTCAAAGAATTCGTATTCGGTTAAAGTCTTTTGACCACCGATTAATCGATAAATCAACAAAAGAAATTGTTGAAACGGCAAAAAGAACTGGCGCTCAAGTGCGAGGGCCGATTCCACTGCCAACACGTATTGAGCGCTATACAATTTGCGTCGCGCCAAATGCGGATAAAGATGCTAGAGACCAGTATGAGCTTCGTACTCACAAGCGAGTAGTTGATATTAATCGTCCAACTGATAAGACGATTGATGCATTAATGAAGCTTGATTTGGCCGCTGGTGTTGATGTTCAAATCAGTGTAGATGCTGAAAGTTAATGAATGTGTCGGCTCATTCCTTTAAAAGAAGCTGATCAATATGAAGCGTAGCTTCATGTAACGACAGATTAAGTTTAGTAATGCCTAGGTGAGGCGAAAACAATGACGATAGGTTTGGTTGGAAAAAAATGTGGGATGACTCGTATCTTTACTGAAGATGGAGTGGCAATCCCGGTAACAGTGGTTGAAGTATTACCCAATCGTGTTACACAAATAAAAACGCTTGATAATGATGGTTATTCAGCAATTCAGGTGACTACTGGTGCAATTAAAGTATCCAAATTAACTAAAGCTGAAGCAGGTCACTTTGCAAAAGCTGGTGTTGAACCTGGATATGAATTATGTGAGTTTGCCATAGCTGACCCACAATTATTAGGTGATTTAACAATTGGATCGGAATTAAAAGCAGATCGCTTTACTGTTGGCCAATATGTTGATGTGAGCGGCGTAACAAAAGGTAAAGGTTATGCGGGTGTTATTAAACGACATCACTTTAATTCACAAGATGCTACGCATGGTAACTCTTTGTCACATCGCGCGCCAGGTTCTATCGGGCAAAGACAATCGCCAGGTAAAGTATTTAAAGGCAAAAAAATGTCTGGGCACTTGGGTGATAAGAAGCGAACAATTTTGTCTCAGCAAATCGTGCGTATTGATCTTGATCGTAACTTGGTTCTCATTAAAGGTGCAGTTCCAGGTGCTCAAAGCTCATATGTCATTATTCGACCAGCTGTAAAGAAGAGCGCATAAGGGGTGAGCAATGGAAATTAAATTTTTAAATTCAAGAAAAAAAGTCGAAGTGGCAGATGAGATATTCGCATGTGATTTTAATGAGCCGCTGATTCATCAAGTGGTGACCGCACACATGGCGGCTGGGCGAGCTGGAACAAAAGCGCAAAAGACACGTGCACAAGTACGTGGCGGTGGTGCGAAACCATTTCGTCAAAAAGGCACTGGTCGTGCTCGTGCAGGAACAATACGCAGCCCATTATGGCGTACCGGCGGTAAAATTTTTGCTGCAACACCAAGATCATACAAGCAGAAAGTAAATAAAAAAATGTATAAAGGTGCATTGAGATCAATTCTTTCTGAATTAATTCGACAAGATAGATTGATAGTAGTTGAGTCATTTCAAATTGATGCTCCGAAAACTAAAACCTTTATAAAAAAATTACAAGATATGAAAATTGATGGCGACGTTTTGATAATTTCAGAGATGGTTGAAGAAAATATTTACCTCGCATCAAGAAATTTAGTAAATGTTGATTTGCGAGATGTCACGACATCAGCGATGGATCCTGTTTCGTTTGTTCGCGCTGATAAAGTAGTGATGACTGAAGCAGCAATCAAAGAATTAGAGGGGTTGTTGAAATGAAACAAGAGCGTCTATTAAAAATAATTCTTTCTTCTCACATTTCTGAAAAATCGACAATCGCAGTGGAAAAGAAAAATGAGTACGTATTTGTAGTGATTAAAGATGCAACTAAGCCAGAAATAAAAGATGCGGTAGAGCAATTATTTAGTGCAAAAGTAAAATCAGTACGCATTGTAAATGTTAGACCAAAAACAAAAATATTTCGTGGCGTAGAAGGCAAAAAGAAAGGGTGGAAGAAAGCGTACGTAACACTTCAATCTGATCAGAAGCTAGATATTTTAGGAGCGCAATAAGTAATAAAGAAGACGCTCATTTAGGTTGCTCTCAGCAGTTTTCATATTATAATAGCGCGGTTTTAACTTAAGACATTATATGTCGTTGTAATAGTTTGATATTGAGGAATTTATGGCTATCGTTAAGCAGTCACCAACATCGCCAGGACAACGTTTTGCGATTAAAGTCGTTAACAATGACCTACATAAAGGCAAACCATACCACGGGTTAGTAGAAAAAAAATCTAAAACTGGTGGTAGAAATAACCAAGGCCGAATTACATGTAGGCATATTGGTGGCGGTCATCGTCAAAAATATCGGCAGGTAGATTTTAAACGTGATAAAGATGGTATAACTGCAAAAGTTGAACGTCTTGAGTATGATCCTAATCGCAGTGCATTTATTGCATTAGTACTTTATACGGATGGTGAGCGTCGTTATATCATTGCTCCAAAAGGTATCAAAACAGGTGATGAAATTATTTCGGGTGCTGAAGCTGCAATAAAGGTAGGTAACTGTTTACCACTAACAAATATTCCTGTTGGTGCAACTGTTCACTGCATCGAAATGCAACCAGGTGGTGGAGCAAAACTTGCGAGAAGTGCTGGAGCAGCAGTGCAATTAGTAGCTCGTGAAGGCATATATGCAACAGTAAGATTACGCTCAGGCGAAACACGTAAGATATTGTCTGAATGTAGAGCGGTGATTGGCGAGGTAAGTAATGCAGAACATAATCTCAAATGCTACGGCAAAGCTGGTGCGACGCGTCATCGTGGTATTCGACCAACTGTGCGTGGTACTGCTATGAACCCAATCGACCATCCACATGGTGGTGGTGAAGGGCGGACAAAAGGTGGACGTCACCCTGTAAGCCCATGGGGCACACCTACTAAAGGTTACAAAACACGACGCAATAAACGTACAGATAAGTTTATTGTCAGAGGCAATGCGAAATAGAGTTAATAACAAATTATTATGAGGTGCTAACGTGCCACGTTCAATTAAAAAAGGACCATATATCGATCACCATCTACTCAGCAAGGTAGAGAAAGCTGTCGCAACAAACGACAAACGTCCGATTAAGACATGGTCAAGAAGATCTATGGTTGTTCCAGAGATGGTAGGTTTAACAATTGCAGTACATAACGGAAAATTACATGTTCCAGTTTATGTTACTGAAAATATGGTTGGTTATAAATTAGGTGAGTTTGCAGCTACGAGAACTTTTCGTGGGCATTCTGGTGATAGAAAAGCAAAAGGCACTGAAGAAAAAGCATCTGAGTAAATAAAGCGTTAGTGAGGGTTTGAGAATGGAAGTTGCAGCAAAACTAAAATTCGCGCGATTATCGCCACAAAAGTGTCGCCTTGTTTGCGATCAGATTCGTGGTTTATCGATAGATCGAGCGTTAGATATTTTAAAATTTAGCCCAAAGAGAGCAGCTGCTGTTCTCAGAAAGGTATTAGAGTCAGCTATTGCAAATGCTGAACATAATAATGGTGCTGATATTGACGAATTAAAAGTTACTAAAGTTTTCGCAGATCAAGGTCCAACATACAAGCGTATGCAAGCAAAAGCAAAAGGACGAGGATCAAGAATACTAAAGCCAACGTGTCATATAACAGTCATTCTATCGGATGGGGAGTAGTCGATAATGGGCCAAAAAGTTAATCCAGTTGTCATACGTCTAGGCATAGTAAAAGACTGGGTATCACGATGGTATGCATCATCAAAAGAATTTTCAGATACATTATGTGCAGATATTAAGGTAAGAGATTTTTTACGTAAAAAACTCGCACAAGCAGGTATTAGTAGAATTCAGATTGATAGACCGGCAAGGAATGCAAAAGTAACTATACATACTGCGCGTCCAGGCGTGATCATCGGTAAAAGTGGTAAAGAAGTAGAGATGTTACGTGATGAAGTAAGTAAAATTGTTAATGTACCAGTTCATGTCAGCATTGAAGAAGTACGTAAACCAGAATTAGATGCAAAATTAGTTGCTGAATCTGTTGCTCAACAGCTTGAAAGACGAATCATGTTTAGACGTGCTATGAAGCGAGCGGTAACAACTGCATTACGTTCAGGTGCGCTTGGCATCAAAATTAGTGTCAGTGGTCGTTTAGGCGGTTCAGAAATTGCGAGAACCGAATGGTATCGCGAAGGTCGAGTTCCATTGCAAACATTCAGAGCTGATATCGATTACGGTCTGGCTGAAGCATATACAACATATGGTGTTATCGGCGTAAAGGTCTGGATCTTCAAGGGTGAAATTATTGGGGATAAAGCTTCTACAGCAACTGAAGCTACTGATAAGACTGGAAAGCAGGAGAAATAGTCAATGTTGCAACCAAAACGTACTAAATATAGAAAGCAATTTAAAGGTAGAAATCGTGGTATTGCAACGAGCGGAACAAAAGTAAGCTACGGTGAATATGGATTAAAAACACTAGAGCATGGCAGAATTACAGCGCGCCAGATTGAAGCGGCTCGCCGTGCAATGTCTAGACATGTAAAGCGTGGTGGAAAAGTTTGGATTCGTGTTTTTCCTGATAAACCAATTACAAAGAAGCCACTTGAGGTTAGACAAGGTTCTGGTAAAGGTAATGTGGAATACTGGGTTGCATTGGTACAACCAGGCAGAGTCATGTTTGAAATCGAAGGTGTAACAGAAGATTTAGCTAGAGAAGCGCTAGGTTTAGCAGCAGCTAAATTACCAGTTAAAACAGTTTTTGTACCTCGGACGATAATGTAATGAAAGCAGCAGAATTACGAAATAAATCGACAGATGAATTAAAAAATGAGTTAGTTGCATTACTCAAAGAACAATTCAATCTACGCATGCAAAAAGGTGCGGGTCAAGCAACTAAACCACATTTATTAAAACAAGTGAGGTTAAGCATTGCTCGTATCAAAACTATTCTGAATGAAAAAGGTTTAAGTGTATGACAGATAACACATCAGTTGAGCAAAGCGAATCTCAACGCACTATTACTGGAACAGTGATTGGTGATAAAATGGACAAAACTATTGTTGTCCAAATCGAGCGTAAAGTTAAACACGCTTTATATGGCAAATACGTTCGTCGTTTCTCAAAAATGTATGCGCATGATGAACAAAACACTTGCCGTATTGGCGATGTGGTTGTGATAAAGCAAACACGTCCATTATCCAAAACAAAACGATGGGCTGTAATAGAAGTTGTTAAAAAACAAGAACAAGAATAACTAGTTATATATCACCAATATTTTTAATTATTAGCAAAATGCGTGGTATTAAGCTTTTATTTTTGAATAAACATGATAATATGGCGGGCTCAAAAGCTCGTGAACAGTAAGTTGGAGTAAAGCATGATTCAGATGCGAACAATGCTCGATGTGGCAGACAATAGCGGCGCACGTCGTGTTATGTGTATAAAGGTACTAGGTGGTACAAGACGTCGTTATGCAGGAATTGGCGATGTCATTAAGGTTTCTGTAAAAGAAGCAATACCACGTGGTAAGGTCAAAAAAGGCGAAGTATTAAACGCAGTGATTGTTAGGACTAAGAAAGGTGTCAGAAGATCAGATGGTTCTGCGATTAGATTTGACGAAAACGCAGTCGTGCTATTAAATGCGCAACTTCAACCGATCGGAACACGCGTATTCGGACCAATTACAAGAGAGCTGCGTGGTGAAAGCTTTATGAAAATCATATCGCTCGCACCTGAAGTTCTCTAATTAGTATTTGAGTGAGAAAAGTATGAATAAGATAAAGCGAGGCGATGAAGTGATAGTTATCGCAGGAAAAGATAAAGGTAAACGCGGAACAATTACAGCTGTCTTAGGAGATGGTGAACGAGTAATTGTTGAAGGTATTAATGTTGCAAAAAAACACGTAAAAGCAAATCCAAACATTAATGAAACTGGTGGTATTAAATCAAAAACAATGCCAATCCATCGATCTAATGTAATGGTTTATGACGCAAACAAACAAAAAGGAAGTCGCGTCGGTATTAGAACATTGAAAGATGGACAACGTGTACGATATTTCAAATCCAGTGATCAGTTATTGGATGTCAAAGGGTAAGGTGAGGGTGTATGCCAAGATTGCAAGATGTATATAGAAAAGAAATTGTTCCGAATCTGCAAAAGAAATTTGGATATAAGTCTGTCATGCAAGTGCCATATATTGAGAAAATTACAATCAATATGGGTGTCGGAGAAGCAGCAGCAGATAAAAAAATTCTGATGAATGCTGTTGCAGATCTGGAAAAAATTACAGGTCAAAAATGTGTGACGACACTTGCTCGAAAATCAATTGCTGGTTTTAAGATTCGTGAAGGCTGGCCAATTGGATGTAAAGTAACGCTGCGTCGCGATAAAATGTATGAATTTTTAGATCGTTTAATCACAATCACATTACCACGTGTTCGTGACTTCCGTGGTATAAGTGCAAGGTCATTTGATGGTCGTGGAAATTATAGCATGGGTATCAAAGAACAAATTGTATTTCCTGAAATTGAATACGACAAAATTGATGCACTAAGAGGGATGGATATCACAATCACAACCTCCGCTAATACAAACAAAGAAGCATTTGCACTTTTGCAAGCTTTTAATTTTCCTTTTAGAGAAAAAGAAGTGAGTTAATGACATGGCAAAAAAATCTGTCAGAAACCGTAATCAATCTCGTGTCAAGCTGGTGAGTAAACTAAAAACTAAGCGTGATAAGTTGAGAGAAGATATTTGTAATATGAATTTAAGTGAGGGTGAGCGTTGGGAGGCAGTCAAGCAACTTCAAATGATGCCGCGCGACTCTAGCCCAACACGCAGAAGAAATAGATGTAAGTTATGTGGAAGACCACGTGCATACAATCGTCTAACAGGCTTATGCAGATTGCATATGAGACTTGCCACTATTAACGGTATGGTTCCTGGTATGCATAAGGCAAGTTGGTAACGTATAGATAACAGAGGTAATTCAGATGTCAATGCAAGACCCAGTCGCAGATATGCTGACAAGAATTAGAAATGCCCAAGCAATGGGTATAAAGCAAGTAACTATGCCTCATTCATACATTAAAAACGAAATATTAAATGTTTTGAAAGATGAAGGTTACATAGAATCTTTTGAAATGGTTTCAAAAGATAATAAAAAAGATATACAAGTTACTTTGAAATATTATCAAGGTAATCCTGTGATCGAAAAAATTATACGTGTTAGTCGGCCAGCGTTAAGAATTTATAAAGGACATCAGCAAATTCCTTTAGTACGTGGTGGTCTCGGTATTGCGATACTTTCAACACCGAAAGGCGTAATGACAGATAAACAAGCCCGCGCTCAGCGTGTTGGCGGTGAAGTGCTCTGCACAGTTGAGTAAGTAGGAATTATTTTATGACAACATCACGAATCGGTAGAAAACCAGTTGCAGTGCCAGCAGGCGTTGACGTGAAAATTAATGATAGCTATATATTTTCTGCTAAAGGACCTAAGGGTCAATTAAGTATGCAATTGCATCCTTATGTAAAAGTTATCGTAGAAAATAATCAAATTAATGTACACCCTAATACAGATGCAAATGCAATTATTACTGGATTAAATAAAAAAACAAATCGATCAATTTCAGGGACGGTTCGTTCAAAAATTAATAATATCATTCATGGTGTCACACATGGATTTGAGAAGAAATTGGTTTTAGTTGGTGTTGGTTATCGTGCTCAAGCTAAAGGTAAGGTCATATCACTTAGCTTAGGTTTCTCACATCCAACTGATTACTCATTGCCAGATGGTGTGACTGTCGAAACACCCACTCAAACTGAAATTGTTATTAAAGGTGCGAATAAGGAATTAGTTGGAAAAGTGGCAGCACAAATTAGAAGTATTCGAGGCCCAGAACCATATAAAGGAAAGGGTGTGCGATACTTTGATGAAGTGATTGAACTTAAAGAGACTAAGAAGAAGTAATACATAGTCAAGTAGTCAAGGTGGAATGTAATGAAAAAGAAAGATGCAAGATTACGAAGAGCTAAACGAACACGTATGAGAATTAAAGAGTTAGAAGCTGTTCGTTTATGTGTAACTAAAACGCCACGTCATATGTATGCGCAACTGACAACATCTGATGGCTCAAAAACACTAGCAGCAGCGTCAACTTTAGATAAAGAGCTAAGAAAAAAGCTTAAATCAACTGGTAATGTCGAAGCAGCCAAAGAAGTTGGCAAGTTAGTTGCAAAGCGTGCTTTAGATGCTGGTATCAAACAAGTTGCATTTGACCGTTCAGGTTTCTTATTCCATGGACGTGTAAAAGCATTAGCGGATGCTGCTCGTGAAGTTGGATTAGAATTTTAAGGGTGAATCATGGCTACATATGAACAAAATGCAAAAAGTGATGGTTATACTGAAAAATTAGTAGCTGTTGCTCGTAATGCAAAAGTTGTTAAAGGTGGTAAAATTTTTAGTTTTGCGGCAGTCACTGTAGTGGGTGATGGCCATGGTCGCATCGGAATTGGTCGCGGTAAAGCACGAGAAGTACCGGTCGCAATACAAAAATCACTTGAAAACGCACGTAAAAATATGCGTCAAGTGGTACTTAAAAATGATACGTTATATCACGCAATCAATGGAAAGCATGGTTCAACACGTGTTTTCATGAAGCCAGCTTCAGAAGGTACAGGTATTATTGCTGGTGGCGCTATGCGTGCGGTATGTGAAGTACTCGGTATTAAAAACGTACTTGCAAAAATCGGTGGTTCAGCTAATCCAGTAAATGTTGTTCGCGCAACACTAAATGCATTGCAGAGTACATCAACGCCTGAATCAATAGCGGCAAAGCGTGGAAAGAAAATTGAAGATATAGAATCTTAAATATAATTAAGACTAAATATTCTTTCGAAAAACTACATTTGTAAAAGTTATTAATTAAATTTTAATTAGAGGATATGTAAAGATGCAGCTCAATACTTTACATCCAGCTCCTGGCTCAAAAAAGACATCAAAACGCCTTGGTAGAGGAATTGGATCTGGCAAAGGTAAAACATCTGGTCGTGGACATAAAGGTCAACGTGCACGTGCGGGTGGCTACCATAAAGTTGGTTTTGAAGGTGGGCAGATGCCTATGCAAAGACGTATACCAAAATCTGGATTCCGTTCTCAACAAGCGCTCTTCCGTGAAGAAATATATTTATCAGATATTAACGCGATGCAAGCAGAAGTAATTGATATGTCAGCACTAAAAGCTGAAGGTTTAATAAGATTTAACACTAAAGATGTAAAGATTGTTGCATCTGGCGAAATTAAAAGATCAATCACAGTGCGTGGAATCCAAGTAACTGCTGGTGCACGTAAGGCAATCGAAGCTGCAAATGGAAAAGTAGAGGCTTAATTAAATGGCAACTGGAAGGCTTGGATCAAATTTAAATACGAGTGGACTTGCTGATTTAAAATATCGACTATTTTTCGTTTTATTAGCAATATTAGTATTTAGAATAGGCTCATATATTCCAGTACCAGGATTAAATCCTACACGGCTGCAAGAATTGTTTAATGCACAACAAAATAACATTGTTGGCTTATTCAATATGTTTTCAGGTGGTGCATTAATGCGATTTAGTATTTTTGCACTAGGAATTATGCCATATATTTCAGCGTCAATTATCATTCAGCTATTAACAGTGTTGTCGCCGCAGTTGTCTGAATTGCGTAAAGAAGGTGAGTCTGGTCAAAGAAAAATAAACAAATATACAAGATACGGCACGGTATTATTGTCTGCATTTCAAGCAATTGGTGTGTCTAAAATGTTAGCTGCAAACGGAGTCGCTATAGCTCCGGGCGTGGGATTTTACTTAACAACAACTCTAACATTAGTGACAGGCACAATGTTTTTGATGTGGTTGGGCGAACAGGTAACTGAGCGTGGTATTGGTAATGGCATATCGATGATTATATTTGCTGGTATCGTAGCAGGATTGCCAACAGCATTTGGTCGAACATTAGAACAAGTGCGAGAAGGTCAGCTACAAGTTATTATCTTGTTTCTAATTATTGCTGCAGTAGCAGGTGTCGTTGCTTTTGTAGTATTCGTTGAGAGAGCACAAAGGCGAATTACCATTAATTATGCTAGGAGAATGCAAGGTGGGAAGGTTTATGCTGCACAAAGTACACATTTGCCCTTAAAAATTAATATGGCAGGTGTCATTCCACCAATTTTTGCATCAAGTTTAATCTTATTTCCAGCAACTCTGGCTCAATGGTTTGGAAATACAAAAGGCATGGAATGGTTAGCTCAGTTAAGTGTTTCATTGCAACAAGGCCAGCCGTTACATATGTTATTGTTTAGTGCCGGTATTATATTTTTCTGCTTCTTCTATACGGCATTAGTATTTAATCCAAAAGAAACAGCAGACAACTTAAAAAAATCTGGAGCATTTATACCAGGTATCAGACCAGGTGAGCAAACTGCGAAATATATTGATACCGTGATGACACGCTTAACATTAGCGGGCGCTATGTATGTTACATTAGTCTGCCTTTTACCAGAGTTTTTGATATTAGCATGGAATGTTCCATTTTATTTTGGAGGAACGTCACTACTCATTATCGTAGTTGTCGTAATGGATTTTATGGCACAAGTACAGGCTCATATTATGTCGTATCAATATGAATCATTACTAAAAAAGGCAAATTTGCGTGGAGCAAATCCGATAAACTCAACGCGTTAATTTAAATAGATTGATAGATCTGGAGTAAATCATGAAGGTAGGTGCATCAGTTAAGAAAATCTGCCGTAATTGCAAGATAATTCGCAGAAAAAACACAGTTAGAATTATTTGCAAAGAGAAGCGACATAAGCAACGTCAAGGTTGATTTTTTTGTATTTGAATATTAAACTCATGCGCTTTTTGAAAGAAAGCGTAATAAGTCAGAATAGTTAGGAGTGATGGAATGGCAGCGCGTATTGCAGGCGTGATGATACCAATGCAGAAGCATATTGTAATAGGGCTTACTGCGATTTATGGTGTTGGCAGACAACGAGCGAAAGAAATATGTGAATCAGCAAAAGTCGAATCAAGCAAAAAAGTAAAGGATTTGACAGAAGCTGAATTAGACCTTTTGCGTGGTGAAGTTGCAAAGATTCGTGTTGAAGGTGACCTCAGACGTGAAGTAGCAATGAGTGTAAAAAGACTTGTTGAATTAGGTACTTACAGAGGTCTTAGGCACAAGCGTGGGTTACCTGTTCGTGGTCAGCGTACACGTACAAATGCAAGAACACGAAAAGGTAAGAGAAAAGGCAAATAAAAGGTAGAGAGATACGATGACTAAAAATTCAGTAGCATCAGATACTGCAGCGAAAAAGCCAGCAACCGCAACTACCACATCAGGTGAAGGTGAAGAAGGTGGTAAAACAGGGACAACTGCTGGTAAGGGTGGAGCTTCTAAGGGTGGTCAAGCTGGGGCAGGTGCTGGTGCAGCTAAATCACGTAAAAAAACCAAGCGATTAATTAGTGATGGTATCGCACATATTAACTCATCATTTAATAATACCATCGTAACGATAACAGATGTGCAAGGTAACACAATAGTATGGACAAGCGCTGCAAATTGCGGTTACCGCGGTTCACGTAAGTCAACGCCTTATGCTGCAAGTGAAGCTGCACAAAAAGCAGCACTTGTTGCTGTAGAAAATTATGGCATGAAAAATATACAGGTTCGTGTAAAAGGCCCTGGCCCTGGTAGAGAATCTGCCATCAGAGCTTTGTATACGGCTGGATTAAAAGTAGTATCGATCACAGATGTTACCGGTATACCACATAACGGTGCTCGTGCCCCAAAGAAACGACGAGTGTAACAGGAGATAAAGAATGGCTCGCTATTTAGGCCCAAAATGTAAGCTTTCTCGTAGAGAAGGTGCGGATCTTTCACTGAAGAGTGGTGTGAGACCATTAGATACAAAATGTAAATTAGATACACCACCTGGTCAACATGGTGCGCGTCGCGGTCGTGAAACAGAACATGGTGTTCAGTTACGCGAAAAGCAAAAAGTTCGTCGAATTTACGGTGTATTAGAAAAGCAATTTGAAAATTATTTCAAAAAAGCTACTCGTCTTAAAGGTTCAACAGGTGAAAATCTATTGAAACTTTTAGAACGTCGTCTTGATAACGTTGTATATCGTATGGGTTTCGGTTCTACACGTGCTGAAGCAAGGCAATTAGTAAGCCATAAATGTATAACTGTTAATGGAAAAGTTGTAAATATTCCGTCATACTTGGTTTCTCCTGGCGATGTGGTTGCAATTCGTGATAGTGCAAAAACACAGTTACGTATACAATCAGCGCTAACTTTGGCTCAGTCACGTGTAGCATGTGGCTGGATTGAGGTAGATGCCACCTCATTGAATGGTACTTTTAAATCTGTGCCAGATCGCTCAGATTTGCCGCCAGATATCAATGAGCAATTAATCGTTGAGCTTTACTCTAAATAGTCACTTCTGGGATAGAGAGGTTGTTACATGCAAAATAATCCATTTGATTTTTTAACACCTCGTGAAATTGCCGTCGAGACGATCTCGCAGTTTCATGCGAAGATTACTTTGGAGCCATTAGAAAGGGGCTTCGGGCATACATTAGGGAATACATTGCGTAGAATTCTTTTGTCGTCTATGCCTGGCGCGGCAGTCGTTGAAGTTAAAATCGATGGCGTATTGCATGAATATAGTGCAATACCAGGTGTGCAAGAAGATGTGGTTGAAATTCTTCTTAACTTAAAAGGTCTAGCAATTAGATTACATGGTAGACATGAAGTCATATTAAAAATTAGTAAAAAAGGTCCAGGACCTGTTACTGCGGGTGATATTGAGCCCGAGCATGATGTTGAAATCGTCAATCCACAACATGTTATTGCACATCTTAATGAAACTGGTTCACTGGAAATGACATTGAAAGTTATGTTAGGCCGTGGTTATCAGCCAGCTATAACAAGGACTCGTAAATCTGAAGGTAAATCTACTATTGGTGCATTACATATTGATGCAAGTTTTAGCCCCGTGGTTCGTGTTGCGTATACAGTAGATAACGCTCGTGTTGAGCAACGTACTGACCTCGATAAGTTAGTGATTGATTTAGAAACTAATGGTACCTTGGATCCAGAAGAAGCAATTAGACGTTCTGCTACCATACTTCAGCAACAATTAGCGACATTTGTTGATTTACAATCAGCACCGATTACACAAGAAAAGTCAATTCGCGAAGATTCAGTTAATCCAATCTTTCATCGGCCAGTTGATGATCTTGAATTAACTGTTCGATCTGCAAATTGCCTTAAAGCTGAAAATATTTTCTTTATAGGTGATTTGGTACAACGTACAGAAAGCGATTTATTAAAAACGCCAAACTTAGGCAAGAAGTCATTAACAGAAATTAAAAATGTACTTGCTGCTCATGGGTTATCGCTAGGAATTAAGATAGATGGTTGGCGGTCACCTTCAGCGATAGATAGAGCAGATGGTAGTAAGTAATTTTAGCCACAAAACATAAGGGTTTGTAGATATGCGTCACGGTAATATTGGAAGAAATTTAAGTCGAACAAGCAGCCATCGTAAAGCGATGTTTAAAAACATGATGGTTTCTTTAATTCGTCATGAATTAATTAAAACAACGCTAGCAAAGGCAAAAGAATTAAGACGATTTATCGAGCCAATGATTACACTTGCAAAAGAAGATACTTTGCATAATCGTCGTCTTGCTTATTCACGTCTTGGCGATCAAGAAATTATCCAAAAACTATTTGCTGAAATCGGACCATTTTTTAAATCACGTCCAGGTGGTTATACTCGTATTTTAAAATATAACTTCCGTAAAGGTGATAATGCACCGATGGCTATTGTTGAGTTGGTGGGTAGAAACGACAATAGTGCTGTAGCGTAAGGGATAATAACTATAATAAATGTTTTGCTACTCAGGCCGGATAAATCTGGCCTTTTGTTTGTTGATACAGGTTCTTAGCTAATAAATGCTAGCTAAAAACCGAAATAAAAGCAGTTGCGAGGATGTGGTTAATTAAATATAATTGCCCCTCATTTTTAAATGTCCATATGGAAAGCGTTGGAGTGTTATCAAATGTACGCAGTAATTTTAAGTGGCGGTAAACAATACCGTGTTCAAGAGGGAGATACCCTTAAATTAGAAAGCTTACCTGAAGAGGTAGGCGCAACAATTAATTTTGACAAAATTTTATTAGTTGGCGAAGGCGAATCAGTTAAATTGGGCCGCCCATATCTTGATGGCAGCAAAGTAGCTGCAGAAGTGATTTCGCAAGGTCGTCATAAGAAAATTCATATTATCAAGTTTAGACGTCGTAAACATCACATGAAATCCCAAGGTCATAGACAAAACTATACCGAAGTGAAAATTACACAAATCGTCGCTTGAGATTAGAAAAGGGGTTTAGCAATGGCACATAAGAAAGCGGGTGGTAGTACACGAAATGGTCGTGACTCTAACCCAAAATATTTAGGTGTGAAGCGTTATGGCGGTCAAGTAGTGAATGCAGGCGAAATTATTGTTCGTCAACGCGGCACGAAATTTCATCCTGGCATGCATGTTGGTGTTGGTAAAGATCACACACTTTATGCATTGAAAGCAGGGCGAGTTGTGTTTAGTGTCAAAGGACCAATGCGCAAGCGTACCGTGACAATCGAACCGGTTGAAGCTGCATAAGTATTAGTAGATTCAAATAATTCAAAAAGCCTCGCAAAAATATGCGAGGTTTTTTTTTATAGTAATAAAAATAAAGATAACAACAAACATTTTTTATTAAGCAAGACTGTTGTCATGCCAGCCGCGCGTTTTTTTGCGCGAGGTGGCATC